>JAOAAM010000366.1 GCA_026418875.1 Gemmataceae bacterium
CGCCGACATGGAATGGGACTTCAACACGCCTTGGTACCGCCCCACGCGCGTCTGCCATGTCACCAGCGGCAGCGAATTCGGTTGGCGCAATGGCGCTGGGAAGTGGCCCCCCCATTACCCCGACAGCCTTCCCGCCATCGTGGATATCGGCCCCGGCTCCCCCACCGGCGTGTGTTTCGGTTATGGCAGCCGCTTCCCCAAGAAATATCAGGAAGCCCTCTTCATCTGTGATTGGAGCTACGGCAAACTGTATGCGGTCCACCTTCGACCCAGCGGTGGCTCCTATCATGCCGAGTTCGATGAGTTCATCACCGGCTCCCCCTTGCCCCTCACCGACGTCGTGATCAACCCCGTCGATGGCGCGATGTATTTTGCCATCGGTGGTCGAAGAACCAAGTCGGGTTTGTATCGTGTCTCGTGGATCGGAAAAGATGAGCCTGCCGACCCGCCGGCCGATGCCAAGGCATCGGAGGAAGCCGCCCAATTACGTGAACTTCGTCGGCGTCTCGAGAGTTTTCACGGCAAGAAGGACCGGGCAGCCATTGATCTTGCTTGGAAACACTTGGACCATCCCGACCGCTTCATTCGATATGCCGCCCGCACCGCTTTGGAACATCAAGACGTCGGAGATTGGCTCGAGCGGGCCGTGAATGAGACCGAACCAGGAACTCTCATCGCCGCCATGCTGGCGCTCGTCCGTGCAACGGGGCAGGATCCATTCCATCATCCGAATCGGCCCGAGCCAGCCGCCGCACTAAAGCAAATCATCGTCGAGCGGTTAAGCCAACTGCCTTGGGACAAGTTAGACGCTCGACTTCGTTTGGACCTGCTCCGTGTCTATGCCGTTTTCTTCAATCGTTTTGGACCACCGACCGACGCGCAGCGCTCCGCGGTCCTCGGGCAGTTATCCAAACCATTTCCGACCGGGCATCGGTTGATTGATGCCGATCTGTGCCAAGTGCTGGTGTACTTGCAAGACGAGACGATCGCCGCCCGAGCTGTGCCATTCGTCCACAACGCACCCACGCAAGAGGAGCAAATGGAGTACGCCAGGCACCTCCGCATGCTTCGCGCGGGTTGGACGCCTGAACTGCGTCGCCAATATCTGGAATGGTTCCCCAAAGCGGCAAGCTATAAGGGCGGCATGAGCTTCTCCGGTTTCGTCGAGCAAATTAAAGCCGACGCAATCAACGCTCTTAGCCCCGAAGAACGCGCTCAATTCGCTTCCATCATCGAAGCCAAGCCAGTCGGTGGTCCGGTTTCGCAACCCAAAAAGCGGCCGCTGGTCAAGCAATACACCCTAGATGAGCTTGCCCCGATCCTCGATCGAGGACTGAAGGGCCGCGACTACGATCGGGGTCGGCGGCTGTTCGGCGAAGCGAATTGTTTCGGATGCCATCGCTTCGACAATGAGGGGGGTGCCCAAGGTCCCGACCTCACCGGAGTTGCTGGGCGTTTCAGCCCCCGTGATCTGCTCGAATCTATCATCGATCCGAGCAAATCCATCAGCGATCAATATGCGGCCGTGGTCATCGAAACCACCGATGGCAAACAAATCCAGGGTCGCATCGTAAACCACAATGCCGACCACCTGATGATTCTGCCGAACATGTTGGATCCATCGAACGTCATTTCGGTGGACCGCCGAAAGATCGAGACGTTGGCACCATCTCAGGTTTCCATGATGCCGAACGGCCTCCTCGATACGATGACCATCGACGAAATCCTGGACTTGATGGCATATCTATTGTCCCGCGGTGACCGCAATCATGAGATGTTCCGCAAATAGGAAAGCCCGACCATGTCTCGCCTGATCGCCTGTTGTGCCGCCGTCCTTGCTTTTTTTCTGGCGAATGACGTTTGCGCTCAGGAACGCGGCACGCCCGCGGTTCCCGACCTTCGCCAACTGCTCGCCGAACCTAAAAGCGAATTCGCTGAGGTTATCCGACGGTATGAGGCCGATCGTGGAAGCCTCCAGCGGACATATACGGTCTTAACCTCGCCGACTCGCGACCAGAGACTGCGGCGATTTTTTCACGCATGGCTAAAGGCCGTTCAAGAGTTCGACCCGACCAAGCTCTCGGCCCCAGGCAAACAGGATCATCAACAACTCATCGAGATGATCCAGAGGGACCTCACCCAATTAAATGAGTTAGCCGCCCGGCATGAGCAACTCCTTCCGTACCTGCCCTTCGCCTCCAACATCGCCGAATTCGAGGAAACTCGCCGCCGGATGCAGCCCGTCGATGCGATGAAAGCCGCGGGAATCGTCCATCAGGTCCCGAGACAGCTTCAGACCTTGCGTGACAATTTACAAAAACAACCGACCTTATCACGCGCGAAAGTGCTTGCATTGGCCGACACTGTCGCGCATTTGCGGGCCACACTTCGCAACTGGTTTCATTATTACAACGGCTATGATCCACTATTCACTTGGTGGCTAGCCGAACCGTACAAAGATGCTGACTCCGCTCTTGGTGACTTTCTATCCTTCCTGCGGGAGACCCTCGCGCCGAAAGCGCCTGACGAACCCGCCGCAGCGGGAGCCAACTCAACTCCGACTCCGGTGCAAACAACCGACGCCGATCCAATTCCCAATCTATCGAGCATTATCTGCGAGCCAGTCAGTGAAATGCAACCAGTGATCCGGAGATTCACTCAAGACCGAGGAGTGGCCCTGGGACGACGCACTCAAATCCCCAACGCGCCGCCACCACCACGGTCGCTGGAGCGACTTCGCGAGCTAGAATCCTATTTCCACGATTGGCTTTGTGCTCTGTTTGCACTGGATTTCGATACGTTGTCGCTCAATGCAAAAATTGACTTCATTCTCTTGAGGAACCACCTGGAGAGAGAGTTAGGACGGCTTCGTCGGCAAATTGCCATCCATGAAGCCGCAAACAAGATCATCAATTTTGATAAACTCATCCATGAACTGGTCGCGCTCGAAGCCACCAAAATCACATTGGACGACGCCATCTCTCGGTTGAAGACCATTCAGCAACACGTTGAGACAGCCATTGATGATGTTAAGAAACAGATTCCTGACTATGAGCTTGCTGCCGAGGCGGCTCGTCGATGCCCGATGCTTAAAGCGAGTCTTGCCGATTGGAATGACAAATGGTCGAAGAGCCTGAAATCCCCTCAACTGGACCGTTTCCGCGGTGCATACAAAGCGGTCCAGACTCAATTAGACCATCTCACAACGTTTCTTCGCGAGAACAGCGGTCCTTCAAGAGACGGCAGCGGCATCGAGGGCCGACCCATCGGCCGAGAGGCCCTGCTCCTCGAACTTCGCCATGAGTTCATCCCCTACACGCCGGAGGAACTCATCGCCATCGCCGAAAGGGAGTATGCTTGGTGCCTAGGTGAAATGAAGAAGGCGTCACGTGATATGGGCTTCGGCGACGATTGGCTCGCTGCGGTGGAGAAAGTGAAGACACTGCACGTGGCGCCTGGTCAGCAGCCGATGTTAATCCGCGAACTTTCAGACGAAGCGGTCAATTATCTCCGCCGACATGAATTAGTCACCGTCCCGGATCTCTGCAATGAAACTTGGCGCAGCGAGATGATGCCCCCGCCGCGACAGTTGTTCTCGCCTTTCTTCACCGGCGGCGAGGTCATCTCCATCGCCTTCCCGACCAACACCATGTCGCATGATGCAAAGATCCAGAGTCTGCGAGGAAATAACATTCACTTCGCCCGAGCCACGGTCCACCATGAACTAATTCCCGGACATCATCTTCAGGGATTCATGACTGCCCGGCACAAAAGTTATCGGGGTATTTTTGGCACCTCCTTCTGGACCGAGGGGAACGCCCTGTATTGGGAATTCGTACTGTATCAGATGGGATTCCCGCGGACTCCGGAGGATCGCGTCGGCTTCCTGACGTGGCGTATGCACCGCTGCGCGAGAGTCGTTTTCTCGATCAGTTACCATCTTGGCCGGATGACACCTAGAGAGTGCATCGAGTACTTAGTCAAGAACGTCGGATTTGAGCGGGAAAATGCCACGGCAGAAGTGCGGCGTTCGTTCACCGGGGGCTATGGGCCTCTCTACCAACTGAGCTATCTGATCGGCGGCCTTCAATTCTGGGCGCTCCGGCAGGAAATCCTTGCGGAGAAGAGGCGATCCGAGCGTGAGTTTCACGATGCCCTTTTGCAGCAGGGCCGAATTCCTGTTCCTTTGATCCGAGCCTACCTGCGCGAAGAGAAATTGACTAAGGATTCAAACATGTTATGGCGGTTCTATGGTGATCCGCCAACTTCCCCAGCCCGAAGCGAGGCACCATGAACCCTGTGAGCTGGGCCGGCGTCTTCCCGGCGGTGACGACTCATTTTCACGAAGACGAATCCCTTGACTTACCTTCGATGGGTCGCCATCTGAATCGGCTAGTTAGCGCCGGTGTACATGGAATCATTGTGTTGGGTACCGTTGGCGAAAATAATTCGCTGAATCCTGACGAAAAGCGTACCGTCATGCGATTTGCTGTCGAGGCGATCGAAAAGCGAGTTCCTGTGCTCGCCGGGGTGGCCGAGACAACAACCGCAGCTGCCTGCCGCTTCGCCGCCGACGCCCAGAAGATCGGCGTGGATGGATTGATGGTCCTCCCCGCCATGATCTACAAGGCCGACCCGCGCGAGACACTCGCGCATTTCCGCGCTGTCGCTCAAGCCAGCGATCTACCGATCATGTGCTACAACAACCCCGTAAGTTATGGCATCGACATCACTCCCAAGATGTTTGCGGACTTGGCTGATGAACCACGATTCGTAGCCATCAAAGAGTCATCCGAGAATGTCCGTAGGATTACAGACCTCAAGATCCTGTGTGGTGATCGGTATCGGCTTTTTTGCGGCGTCGATGATTTGGTTCTTGAGAGTGTCCTTCTCGGAGCCATCGGCTGGGTTTCTGGTCTTGTCAACGCTTTTCCCGATGAAAATCGACTGCTCTGGGATTACGCAACGAGGGGACAATTCAACGAAGCCCTGAAAATATATCGTTGGTATACCCCGCTTCTTCACCTTGACACTCATCCGAAGCTGGTGCAATACATTAAGCTCGCAATGGCCGAGACAGGCATGGGCAGCGAGAAGACCCGTGCGCCGAGATTACCCATCGTAGGCCCTGAGCGCGAGGAGATCTTGCAAGTGATTCGACAGGCCATCGCCACGAGACCGAGGGCCTCCTGAACATTCTCCAAGTTTTTCGCCATAAATTGAAGCGAATTCCCAACTCGAATCCACAATTAAAATGATCGACCGACTTCACGTCATTGACTCACATACCGGCGGCGAACCGACTCGAGTCATTGTCGGCGGCATTCCGGACTTAGGCTCCGGCGACATGGCTTCACGACGAACACGGCTAGCCCATGAATTCGACTGGATTCGCCGGGCCACTATCCTCGAACCCCGCGGTTCGGATATCCTGGTTGGCGCGGTGCTCTGCCCACCCTCCGACCCCATGAATCTCGCCGGTGTGATTTTTTTTAATAATGTCGGCTACTTGAATATGTGCGGGCATGGGACCATCGGCGTCGCCGTGACCCTTGCCCACATGGGCCGAGTCGGCCCCGGTCGATTCACGCTTGAGACACCGGTCGGGCTTGTCCAAATCGAGTACGACGGTGGCCATCGCGTGACCATCGAGAATGTACCGAGTTATCGTTATCAGGCGAATGTCGTTGTTCCGGTGCCCGAAATCGGCGATGTCGTCGGCGACATCGCCTGGGGTGGTAATTGGTTTTTCCTGGTGAAGAATCATGACTTGGTGCTCGAATCGACATCCATCCCCGCGTTAATGAAATATTGTACCCAAGTCCGATTAGCTCTCCGCAACCATCGCATGACTGGAGCTTCCGGGGCTGAGATTGATCACATTGAACTCATCGGCCCGCCCATGGATCCTCGAAATCACAGTCGGAGCTTTGTCTTATGCCCTGGATTCGCCTACGACCGATCTCCCTGCGGAACGGGTACGAGTGCAAAACTTGCATGCCTTGCTGCCGATGGCGAATTGGGAGAGGGAGAAATCTGGCGTCAAGAAAGCATCATTGGCAGCGTCTTCGAGGCTTCGTATCAACGCCTCGATCATGGAATCATTCCTCGCATCACGGGCGATGCGTTTGTGACCGCTGAAGCAACATTGCTTCTCAATCCTAATGACCCCTTCCGTTTTGGCTTTTCTCCATGAGTCGAACAGTCGTAGTTATCGGCGGCGGGGTCATTGGTGCTGCTTGCGCTTACTACCTTCGGCTCCGTGGATGGCAGGTGACCGTCCTCGAAGCACACCGCTTTGGAGCTGGCTGTTCCCATGCGAACTGCGGTTTTGTGTGCCCAAGTCATGTTCTCCCCTTGGCCTCTCCCGGAGTTCTTCGCGAGGGTCTTCTCTCATTACTCCGACCTACCGGGCCGTTGCGGATTGCGCCGCGATTCGATCCGAATTTATGGTCTTGGCTCTGGCAATTCGCCCGGAGATGCCATCGCAGCCTGATGATCCACGCTGGCGGAGCCATCCAGCCGTT
Source organism: Gemmataceae bacterium (assembly GCA_026418875.1). Classification (GTDB taxonomy): domain Bacteria; phylum Planctomycetota; class Planctomycetia; order Gemmatales; family Gemmataceae; genus CAKZUU01. Next base: position 6,528 of record JAOAAM010000366.1, read on the forward strand.
GCTCCAGTCCTCCCGGCGGTTATTTGATCAGCTGCTCACCACCGAATCGCTCAATGCCGATTGGCAAGCCCGCGGCATGCTCTTCGTTTTCTCGACTCCCCGTGCCATGGCGCATTATGCTCACACCGACGCACTTCTCCGCAAGGAGTTCGCCTTGGCAGCCAAGCCATTGACTTCAAGCGAACTTCATACCTTAGAACCGGCACTGCGTCCTGGTCTGGCGGGAGCTTGGTTTTACGATACCGATGCGCATTTGAAACCTGATCTCTTCATGCGGGCATTGGAAACCCGCCTCATTGACCGAGGGGTTCGTGTCGTTGAAAACTCACCCGTTATTGGTTTTCAAAGCGAGAAGCGTCGAATAACGGCTGCAATCACTCCGGATGCTAGTTTCTCTGCAGACTCCTTTGTTCTTGCGACTGGGTCTTGGTCCTCCCGTTTTTCCAAGTACCTTGGAGTTCGTCTCCCAATTCAACCGGGCAAGGGATATTCCATCACCTTCTCTCGACCAGCCGTCTGCCCAAGGTATCCGCTCATCTTCGAGGAACACCGGGTCGCCATTACACCCTTTACGAATAGCTATCGCATTGGCTCAACGATGGAATTCGCCGGATACGATGATACGCTCAACCGACGACGCCTTGCATATTTGACCAATTCGGCTGCTGCGTACCTTCGTGAGCCACCAAATCAGACTGTGTTGGAAGAATGGTACGGGTGGCGTCCAATGACACCCGATGGCGTTCCCGTCATCGACCGCAGCTTAATCTATCCGAATCTGTATGTTGCCGCCGGTCACAATATGCTCGGTCTCTCGATGGCGCCCGCGACGGGTAAGCTTATTGCGGAACTTTTGACTAACACCGCGCCACATCTCGATCCGACCCCCTATCGGCTCGATCGGTTTTCACGATGAAGATTGCTTCATCCTTGGCGGATCTGAATCTCACCGTATATTGACGGCTCAGCTTTCAACCACTCGGTATTTCGCCTGCGAGAATCTACATCGTCTGACTGGTTTTACGAATGACCGAAGTTCGGGTGTGATGTCATTGCGATGCAGGAGCTTTAATCTTTCCCATCACGAAGAATTCCGTTAGACTCGTGGGCTCCCACTCCACGTTCCCTACCTCGACCAATCTCCGATATGCTCTCATCGACAACTCCGTAGATCTGCGCCCGAGTGAGCACTGACTCCGCCCATTTGCGATGGGTTGCTGGTTCACACATCGCACCGTCCCATGTGAAAACGGCCTCCGCACCTGCTGCGACGATCCGCTCGGCTGCCTTCACATCCCGTCGAGACACGCGATACTCATTTTCGATAATTGGAACCTGATTCGGGTGAATGGCTGTCTTTCCAAACAGTCCATGCTGGAGGTCCAATCTTGTCTCTCTCTTCAAATATCGGGCCTCATTCAAATATTCGAAGACCGGCCCTGTCAGATGAAAGCCCAATGGCCGGAAGATCATGACTAATTGGTTGATGACTGATCCGATCGGCGTCGAGTAGATGGTCCCCCGACGCGGCCGACGTAGACCAAGACACTGCAGGAGGTCGTTCCCACCGATACGCAACGCGAGGATCCGATTTCTGATGTCGGGGCCCATCAATCGCTGCCGTAGCCGAGCCATCTGCTCAAGATCAAAGGCTGCTGCCGTCTCGATTGTCAGCATCAGCTTCCCATTGAAACCTTCAGGAATCACGGCCAAGTATTCGTCGATGATACTCACATCAACCTTGGGAAGAACGAAACCATCCACCGCACCGATATTCGGCAACCCAATAATTTCCTTGAGAACTTGCGGATTGCGTACCCGAACAAATCGTCGAAGCGACCCCCTCTCCATTCGGCGAACCGCTTCCGCTAAACGATCGATGGCGAAGCGAACATCGGCTTCCTTGATCGCATCCTCCGTACAAAAGACAACCGACCGAACATAAGGATATTTCTTGCCAATGGCAATTTCCAACAGGGAACGATGATTGGCGGGGACATACAAGGTTGCCCCAAGCTCGTATGGGTTCATAGTTTATCCATCTTCTTGATGATGGCCGCAGCTCGAAATGGCATCCCACGATCCACTTCAACCGTTGTTCCCCTCATTTGCGCCAACACCAGCAGGTGACGGATCGACGGATCGTCGCGATCTCGGACCAACAGTAGGTCAGGGATTCGTCGGAGCATCACCCGTGTTGCTTCGCCAATTCCCGGTTTCAGGAAATGGACCGATGCCACACCGCGATCGAGCAACCATTTTCGGATCCACTCGCGCATTTCCTCCTGCCGCCGACACATAGCAGTATTAGTGGCGCCACCGCTTTGCAAATCCCCCTGCTGCCACGCCTTTTGCACCTCCTCAAACATCTCGTCCGCAAACCACCGGGAGAGATCGACCGATGAGTAATCGTTATAATAGATGCAGCCATGGAAATCCTCGGCTCCGACAACCTGATCGTTGAGAATGGATCGACTGACCAATCCCGAAATCGTCGCACCCAGTAAGCTCGAAGGAATTAGGTAATCCTCAGTCGAAGCAGCCCAACCGGCATTCCCGCCGATGTCTGCTACTACGTACAGTGACGGGTCAACAGTCAGACAATATAGACTATTGAAACGGTCCACGCTCTGTCGAAGTTCTGTAGCGATGACACCCTTAGCCGACCAACCATCGATGAACGCAATATTCTCTGCTCCGCATTGATCGATAACATACTTCAGGGCATTTTCGTCAATCCCGCGATCCCGGATAATTGAAATGGAATAATGGGCAGTGTCCACGTGAAATAACCGACGAAGCGCCCTCGAGACGAGGACGCCAACCGGCGTCCCTGCCCTGGCGAGCGACACAATCGTTCGCTTGCCGGATCGGTATAGGTGTTCCGCCAGCCCGAGCAGGTCTCGAGCGAATCTTCGTCTCTCGCGCGCCAGCGCATCAAAGAAAAGCGAGAGATACTCAGGAGCCGGCGGTGCCTCATAGGAAATCATCTCGCTATAATGCCGGCCGGCTTGGATCAGCCGTTCCTTTTCGAGCAGGTCGGTATGCGCAATTTGCACCGGCTTCAAGAGGAAAATCACGTCATCGGCGGCATAGCTTCCGCTGAACATCGAGGACGCTCCAGTAATACCGATTGAAATAACTGACTCTTCCGCGGCATCACGACAAATTGGCATTGTGCCAGGAATGGTCTATCCGTCAAGCTATCGCCAGCGCCGATCGTAAGGATCGAAAGACCCTTGAAGTATCTCGTCAGTACATAACTTACCGCCTTTTCTTTGCCAAGGAAGGCCGGAACAAGAGACAGGTTGTTGTCATTCCAATGGAGAAAATACTCGCCTTGCTCTACGAACGGATGCCAAATGTCTCGCAAAAGCTCGAGTTTCGTTCCATCACCGCCGGGATCCTTTGCCACGAGGTAGACTGGCATCTCGAAATCATGCACCAGCCGGACTCGCAGATCTGACGACTGCTGCTTTAATTTGTCAGAAGTCTGACGCTCGATGGACTCCAAATCGGCTCTTCGACGATTGAGCTGAGATCGAATGCCCTCATCCCATTCTTCATCGAGGCGACCGTGCGGCGATAAAATGACTGCCCCAAAACTTAAGATGGCCGCGTGGTGAAATGAGAGATTGACCCGACGAAATGAATCAAAATTTCGCGCCGTCGTGGGGATGACAATCGCATCCTTCGAGATCCAATCGAGGAAGCGTTTTTGCGACTCGGAGATAAATGACAGCGGTTTCCCCATTCGATCGACAGCAGCCGCGTACAGTGGTTCATCGGTCGGGCATTTGCCTACGGTTTGGAAAATCGTGTCATCGAGATCCAGAAATACGACAACCTGCATCATGACACTCGCACTAAAAGATCACACAGCGCGCGTTCAGTTTCTCTGGCAAGTCATGGGAGGAGTTGGGGGCCATGAATTCATAACCGATAATAGCGTCGTCGATATCGCGGCTGCCCGCATTGTACAGGTAGTTCGGGATGCCCTCGCCATAATTGTCCATAAATTGCAATTTTGCTCCCAGGGCATCGCCTTCGAGCAGCGGCGAGCGAGTTGTCGATTGGAACAGAACATCGTGACCGGCATTTTCGAGGAGCCGAGCCAGCAGAAACGGCGGATGCGCAAATTCTCCGGTCCCCAAAACAAGCAAACGTCGACCCAAAGATGACATGACTCGATCCGTAAGCAGTCTTGTTTCGAGGCTAATTGGCTGGCTGACACCCAGGCGGCCATAATTCCGCTGGAGAGAGTAACCCTCACCCCTGCCGCAGGCAAAGGCAGCATTTGTCTCCGGTGCATTGAAAGTGGGATTTGCCTCGAACTTCAACGACCCTTGGAGCAAACTCACCAATCGTAATGGAATACCGAATCGTTGCGCGAGAGTTAATCGAAGTTGGCCCAACCAGTCGGTCAAGCTCACGAAAATAATTTGGCAAACTCGGTCGTTATAGCTTAGGTAATTCGTTGCGAGATTGACCAAGGTTTGCCCGGTCGTTAGTTCATCATCGATTAGGATGAGACTTTTAGCATTCGCGAAGAGATTCTGGCAATGCTTCTCGACTGGTTCGTAGACCAAGTGGCACGGTGCATGGCTGTGTGGTTCTTGAAAGGAGAAAGCCAAAGTTTCTCGCAGGCGGTATCGAGTCGTATGCAGGAAGACAGCATCGTCTCGTCCGGTGAGTGTTAACCACTCTTCGAAAATACCGTGTCCCAGGCCAACGGCGGTCTCTGCCAGGGCAATGAAGGTGACGGGGCCGGGGATGGTCGGGATTTTCTTGGCGAGTGTTTGATGAATTTCGACCATCCGGCGGGGCCGAACGGGGATGTGCTTTCCGAGGACACGGCTAACGATGACGAAGGGACGCCGCGGATTCGCCCGGCAGCCGAACCCGCAAAGTTCGTCCAACGGGTAGTCGGCAGACTCCACTGTCAAACGCAATTGACCAGATCGTAGATTGACGACGTGGATCATCGTGAAATTGAGCGGTGCGGTTTTGGCTGTGGGACACAGATGCCGCTTCGCGGACGAGGAACATCATCGCTGACTGCCGACCCGAGAGCCAGACGTATGGCCCAGAGAAGGAAGTTGACGCCGGCCACACAGGCGATGGGCAGACCGCCCGACATTCGCGGGTTGATTTCCAACAACCGCGGCATACCTTGAGAGTCCCTGAACTGGATGTTAAAGACGCCGTTCAGTCGGAACTTTCGGGTCAATCCCCGTGCCATTTCCTCGATGATTGGGTGACGCTCGATCCATTGCACGCTTGCCGCCTTGCGACGGATCACGCATCGAATCAGTTCGCCAGCTTGGGCCAAACAATCAACACTGCGTTCGGGACCGGGCAGGTATTCCATCACGAGATGTGGCGGGAAATCACGATGGGCCTGGAGCCGTCGAATCGCTTCCTCCAATGACAGATGGTACGGCCGCGAATCGCTGCTCGATTCATCGAGAATGAAGAACCCGATGCCATAGACCGAGCGAGCCGGCTTGAAGCAGATTCGCGGATGCCGCGCTATCAGGCGCTCCACGGCGTCAACGAATTCTCCAAGGGTTCGGGCGACGGCGTAATCAGGAATTGCGGGATCCGACGGGTCCAGTCTGGAATATGTCGCGATTTTGTCCCCGACGACGAGCAGGTCGGCGAGTGCAGCGGCAGCGAGGATGTTCGTGCCGATTTGGGCGAAGCGATCTGCCGCGGCCACGACAGGCAGCAATTTGCGTCCTGGGATGAACAGCGTTACCCGGTGATCAGCCGCGAACTGTAAACACCAGTTGACATAGCCATCGTCGGTCAAGCCACGTGGTTCAGGCACGAAGTGGTCCGCGTAGCGTCGGCCGGGATAGCGAGCCCACGGGTGCGTGGCGACAAGCCGAAATTCTGCCGGCTCGCGGTCGTGGAGAAGCCGCGCCATGACCTCCCACGTGTTGCTGAGGTACTTGTTGATCCAGATGGTCGGCGGCCCCATGCTCAACATCCTAGCGCGAGCGACCGAGGCGTCAACGAGATTTGTTTGCCCAGGTTGGACGTTCGCAGAAAGTCCACACAACCCGGGAACCAATAAAGAGCTGATTCGTCCCTGATTATAGGCGATGAAGTTGAAAGTTGTGAAGAAATCTGTTGTTGGGGCCATTGTGAAACTCGCGGTGAAACAGCATAATTTGCGGTAGGAAATACGCGGGCCGGATTGGCCCGATCTGAGTTTGTTGATGCCCTCCGAAGAGCCGACCACTGACCTCACGCTGAAGCCGCCCATGTCCTCGAGTGCGGCCGAGGAGGGCACGCTCGTCGTTGAATCAAGTTCGGAAGTCTCCCTGCCGCGACCGTCGGCCAACGTTGCGCCCGATGCGACGATCGCCTTTTCGCGTCAAGATTCCGAGTCCGGCTCAAGAGAGCCTTGCCCCGGTGGTTCCGGCAGGGAGACGGCACCCGTCGATGCGACGATGGCCTTTCATCCGGGGCACGCTCCGGAGCCTTCGGACGCAACGATGCAGATTCAACGCGGATCGTCCGAGGGGGATGCAGCGTCGGTGGAAATGTCGGCGGCGGAAGTTGACGCGACCGACTTTAGCTTGGACGACGGGACCACCCGGCGTTCCACTCGCTACGTCCAAGACGCGACGGTCGGCTTTTTGTTTGCGGACGAGGTGGAATCGGCTCAGAAGAACGGGGCGGAGCGGGGCGACGGTGCGAACAGCGACCGGGTCAAGGAATTTGTTCCGGGTTACGAGTTGTTGGGCGAACTCGGCCGGGGCGGCATGGGCGTGGTGTATAAGGCCCGGCACAAGCGGTTGAATCGAGTCGTCGCGCTGAAGATGGTTCTCTCCGGCGGGCATGCTTCGGCTGCGGAATTGGCTCGGTTCTTGACCGAGGCAGAAGCCGTCGCCGCCTTGCAGCACCCGAACATCGTCCAGATTCACGAGATTGGCCGGCACAACGGGCTGCCGTATTTCACGCTGGAATTCATGGACGGCGGATCGCTGACCGACCGGGTGAAGGAACATCCCTTGCCGCCGCGCGAAGCCGCCCGGATTGTCGAGGCAATGGCCCGGGCGATGCATTTTGCCCACGAGCGAGGCATCATCCACCGCGACCTGAAACCGGACAATGTCTTGCTCACGGCCGACGGCACGCCGAAGATTACCGACTTCGGCCTGGCCAAGAAAATCGAAGGTGGCAGCGGGGTGACACAGACCGGGGCCATCATGGGCACGCCGAGTTACATGGCCCCGGAGCAAGCCGACGGTCGAACGAAGAACGTCGGGCCAGCAGCGGACATCTATTCTCTCGGGGCGGTGCTGTATCGGCTGATCGTCGGTCGTCCGCCGTTCCAAGCCGCGACGCCGGTCGAGACGGTGATGATGGTGGTGCGTGACGAGCCGGTGCCGCCTCGCCGCCTGTTGCCAAGACTCCCGAAAGACATCGAGACAATCTGCCTGAAATGCTTGCAGAAAGAGCCGAGCCGGCGGTATGCGACCGCCGCAGATCTCGCCGACGACCTGGCCCGGTTTGTCAACGATGAACCGGTCCGCGCACGCCCTGTCCGTCCGTGGGAGCGTTGGGCTCGTTGGGCGCGTCGCCATCCCTCGACGGCGGCGTTGGTCTTTGTCGGGTTGTTGGCGATGCTCGGGGGCTTGGCGTATTTCGCCCACGCTCACCTGGAACAGCGGCGAGAGCGGGAGGCTGCCCGTGAGCGACTCAGCGAACATGTCCAGCGGGGCAAAGAGGCCATTGCACGGGGCGACTGGAAATCGGCAGAGTTCCAATGGGAACAAGCCAAAAACTTGCTCCGCAACCAGCCCGAGCTTGCCGACGAATTCGCCGAGGTCGAATCGCTCGCCACAACCACCAAACATCGTCTGAAGGCGTTGGAGTCACACGCACAATTCGTCCGACACCGCGACGAGGCGCTGCTCCACGCCGCAAGAGCGTCCGGAAACGGTTCGCCGACGCAGCAAGCGGCGACGATCCAGAAAATCGAGACGGCGCTGAAGTCCGTCGGCGTGAATCCCACAGGCTCTGAGCCGTTGCTTCTCCCACCCGGATTCACGACCGCGGAAAGCAATGAGATCGCGGCGGGATGCTATGAACTGTTGCTGGCGATGGCCGAGGCGCAGGCCCAGCCGCTGCTCGGTCAAACCGCCGAAGCTCACCAGCAACGACTCAGGGAATCATTGCGTTTGATGGACAGGGCCGCCACACTGGGGTGTGCCGATCACCCCACGGCCGCGTTCTCCCTGCGGAAGAACCGCTATCAGCGGTTGCTCGGGATCTCGGCGGCTGCGGAAGCGCCATCGGAGGGTGCCCTGCAACCTCGCTCCGCCCTGGACCACTATCTTTTGGGCGATGAGTACTACAAGCAAGGCGAGATCGACCGGGCCATCTCGTCGTTCGAAGCGGTGCTTCGGGCCGAACCGGGTCATTTCTGGGCACGGTACTTCCTTGGCCTGTGCCAATTGCGGAGCGGCCGGCCCGATCTGGCTCGCGCTCACCTGACCGCCTGCCTCGCCGAAAACCGGGACGTGGCAACGCGGGCATGGATTCTGTTGATGCGAGGTTACGCTGGGGGGCAAATGGCTCGAACCGCTGGCGATGAAGTGGGAGCGACACGCGAGTTTCAAGCGGCGGAAAAAGATTTCCAAGACGCCTTGGATTCTCTCAGCCAAACCGCCGCCGACTCGAACCGGGATGCCCTATACGCTCTTTACAACAATCGCGGCGTGATGCGGGTGCAGATGCGGCAAGTCGACGAGGGTGTCCGCGATTTGCAACAAGCCATCCGCATCGACCCGAGACAGTACCCAGCCCGGGTCAGTCTCGCGTTGGCCTTGCAACAACAGCGGCGGACCGTCGAGGCAATCGAGCAACTTTCCCTTGCTCTGGAAACCGCGCGAACACTGCAAACGCAAGGGGAATTGGACGCTGCGACTGTCGCCGGCTTGTACCGACAGCGATCGCAGTTCTACCTGGACGAATGGCAGCAAGCGCGAGCAAAAATGCTGGCAGGGTTCTTGGCCGCCGCGGGAGGCTCCGCGCCAGTTTGGCCTGGGTTGCCGGTTCTCGCCATGACCGACGATCGACCTTGCGAGCTGGCCCGGGCCGACTTGAAGCAAGCCGAGGCCGTGCTGGCGCAGTTGCCAAACGCCGATCCGAATACCCGATCACGAGTGTTGCTGCAACTAGGGCGGCTCGATCAGTACCGGGAACACCACGAGGCGGCTCTTGAGACGTTCGAGGCCGTCCTCCGCCTGACACCGCGATCGCTCGAGGCCCTCCGTCGAAGGGCGGTGTCCCGATTGAAACTCGGTCGAATCCTCGGGGCAGAGGAGGCATTCACAGAGTACTTGACGGAATGCCGACGGCAGGGCGTCCCGGGCACGCTGGAGTCTTACCTGGCCAGGGCCTACACCCGGGAACGGCTCGGTCGTTTCGACGATGCCATCGAGGATTACAGCCATGCCTTGGCGCTCGAGGCGGCCGGCGATCATTCGGGGACGAGGTTGCGTCGAGGTCGGCTGTATCTGGCGACCAACAAGCCACAGTTCGCCTTGGCGGATTTCGATGCAGCCATCACCGCGGGCCGAGTCTCGACCGACTCGCTGTTGGGTCGAGCCTTAGCCCGTGCCAAGCTGGGCCTGTTCGAGCCGGCGCGGCAGGACGTGGAGGCCGCCTTGGAGCGTGACTCGCCCTCGCCGCAAATGCTGAACACCGCCGCGCGAGTGCTGGCGTTGGCGGTCGCGGCGGCGGAGTCGGGCCAGTTGCGTTGGTCCGCGGATGAGGCGTACTCGGAAGCGATGCGGACCTTGGGCTTGCTGGATCGATCACTGCGTGCGGCGGACCCACGACCCGGGTTATTCTGGCGAAATTTTGTCCGTGCCGACTTGGCTTTCCAAGCGATCCGGCGGGCACCTCAGTTTGCCGAGTGGGAGCGACGATTCACCGCGGACCTGATGCAACACGCCGCCCAAGTGTGGGCCAATCCATCCGCTGCGATCGAGGAGTGCCTGGAGGCAGCACGAACACTGTCTCAATTCGCCGAATTTCCGCCGCCCGAGGGAGTCTTGCAAGGGATGTCGGCGGAGGAAGCGAGACAACGGGCCATCGAGCTTGTCCGACGAGCTTTGGCCAACGTTGCGGCGGATCGTCGTGCCGTCTTCTGGGCCGAGACGGTGGAATCCGATCCCTACCTGGCTCCCCTGCGATCCGCTCCGGCGTGGCTCGAACTTCGCGCCCAATCCGGTCACACTCGCTGAGGAGGGAAGTCCCGGAGAAGTCATGGGCAGTTATCATCCGAGCCGCTGGGCATCCCGCTTGGAGGTAAGTCCTCTCTTCTGCCGAGCGAGCCACCGCCTCTCGACCAATCGATTGCATGGGGAGATGCTAGAGCCGCGGGCCGTCCCCTCGTTCGGCGTCGCAGGGCTTGCGGCTCCCGAGACCAGCAACGCGACGAGTGTCGCAGCCGTCAACCCGACTCCAGGCAATTCGTCGCTCTCCGGAAATGTGTACTTAGACTTGAACGACAATGGGGTCTTCGATTCGGGTGAGAGCGGCATCGATGGCGTGACCGTCACGCTGACCGGCACGGATCGGAATGGATTCTTCGTGCAGGTTTCGCAAGTCACCGATGCGAATGGCCGGTTTCAGTTCCTCGGTTTGAATCCCGGCGTCTATCAGATCGAGCAGATCCAACCCGCCGGTTATGTTGATCGTTGGGATCGAGTCGGCTCGTTGGGCGGCATCACCGAGAACGATCGGTTCGTACAGATCGTGGTGGAACCGGGACAAGCCGGCGAGGGATACGACTTCGGCGAACGCCCCGCCGGAGACTC
>JAOAAM010000031.1 GCA_026418875.1 Gemmataceae bacterium
CCGCTGCCTTGAACCTTTTGCGGCCAACGCCCCCCGAAGCAGCCGACGATCCCCGACAGCAGCACCATCCCCACGCATCTGACCAACTTCATGTCGGTCTCTCCAAGCGTTCCCAAGAGCGGGGAATCCTTCCCGAAATGCCTGTATAGCCCCGAGTCGCAGACTTGAGAAGAGAGGAATCACGCTTGCCAGAAGCGGAGCAGGGAATGCCGCATGAAGTGCCATGCTCCACGGGCGGCCAGGAAGCTACCGCGGGCTTGGACAGGTCGGCCACGGAGCCAACGCACCGCCCCCTGAATTACGGCAGCGAGCACTTGCAACGGGGCGTCGAGGATCACCACGAGCTTGTACAGCCACAGGCCCACGGTGGGGGTGCCCGTTTTACGGAGGTATTTGACGAAGCCGACGGCAACGCTCTCGGTCGAGAAGCCGATGTTCAAGCGGGAACTGACTCGGCCATGGTGGATGATGTCCACCTGGTTAACGAAGTGGATGGGCCAGCGTCGGCGGATTCGCGCCGACAGTTCGAGATCCTCGCCGCCGAAAACGAAATCTTCGTCCCAGTGTCCGCCGTTCTCGAAAACCCATCGGGGCATGAGGACGGCGGCACCCATCAGTAAGTCGACAGGGCCGCAGTAGTCCGGGTTGTAGCGGTTCCGTCGGTACTCTCGATAGGAGCGAGCGAACAGGCCGGTCCAACGAAGCAAAAGCGTTCGATGCAGCAGGGCACCGGTCGTCGGGCTGGAGCGGTACGAAATCTGGAAGCGACCGTCACCTCCCTTTAGCCTCGGGCCAAACATGCCGACGCCCGGGTGGGCCTCGGCATAATCCATTAGCCGACGCAAGCTGTTCGGGGGCACGCAGGTGTCGTTGTTCAGGAAGAAAAGGTATCGGCCCATCGCGGCACGAGCCGCTTGGTTGCTTGCCCTGGCGAAACCCTCGTTTCTCGCATTCCGGATCAGGATAACCTCGGGAAATTCACAGGCCACCATCTCCGAGGCGCCATCCACCGAGGCGTTGTCGACCACGATGACTTCCAACCGCACCCCCTGCGGCTGGCGGAGCAACGACCGAAGACATTCCCGTAGCAACTCCCGACAGTTCCAATTTGCGATGCATACGGAAATATCCATCGGTTACTCCTGTACCCCGAGTTGATCAGGAAGGCTCAAGGTCGGCCGGTTCGCCCGGTCCATGCGCCGTGATCGACGGTCAAGTTGAACTCGGCGACGTTTTCCCGATCTCCGCGAACCTCGAAACTCAAGCCCGATAGATCGGGATGGCGATAGCGTTCCAGGCTCAGGATCAGGTCGTCGGAATCGGGCGGGGGGGCGACGGTCACGCGGTGCCAACCGCGGACCGCTCCCGGACCAACATCGTTGCGCAACTCGAAACGACCCTCGCCGTCCAGCTCGCCATAGGAGACCGGGCCACGACCCCCTCGTCGTGGGTCGGGAGCGAAGACCACTGTCCCGCCGCGTAACGGCCTCCCGCTGACCAAAACGACCCCGCGGACGGGGTATTGCGGCGACGGCTCCCGCCGACATCCCGCGGCCAGCATTGCGAAGATCAGCGACAGGGCGAGGGAACGCATCGGCGGGGGATGCTACCACACCGACCCGCAACCCGACAAGGCGAATGGAATCGAGTCAGCAAATCGGCCAGCCACCAGGGACGATCGACGAACCGTTCGTTTGAATTCGACCAGTTGAATTTGATTTGCTCGCCGTTGCGGTAAGATGGGATCATGTGCGGAAGATTCACGTTGGCCGTGCCGGCTGCCGAAGTGGCCGAGATTCTCGAAGTTGCCGAAGTCCCGGACTTGAAGCCCCGGTACAACATTGCCCCGTCGCAACCGGTGCTTGCTTGCCGCACGGCCCCGGATGGCCATCGCGAGGTGACTTGGCTGAAGTGGGGCCTCGTGCCATTCTGGGCGGATGATCCGAAGATCGGGTATCGACTCATCAATGCGCGGAGCGAAACCATCGCCGCCAAACCATCGTTTCGAGATGCCTATCGCAAGCGGCGTTGCGTTGTCCCGGCCGATGGTTTCTACGAGTGGAAACCGCGTGGTAAAACGAAGCAACCCTATCGTTTCTATCGGCCCGATGGAAAACCGTTTCTGATCGCCGCGCTGTGGGAGCGTTGGGAACCTACGGGACAGGCCCCGTTGGAAACGTGTACACTGATCACCACCGAAGCGAACGACCTATTACGGCGTTTCCACGATCGGATGCCGGTACTTTTCGACGCGGCGTCGGCTCGCCGCTGGCTGACGCCTGGCCCGCTCGACCAACAAGTCGCTGACGAGTTGCTCCGGCCCGCCCCCAACGATTGGCTCACTTTCCATGCCGTCGCGACGCGAGTCAACGACCCGAAGGTGGACGATCCATCGTTGATCGAGCCGATCGACGCTCCGGACTGAGCCGCGGGTCGGAGGAGGTCGCTCCCGCCACACGGTCGATCCGCTATATTGACGTCATGAGAGATGCCGACCTGATCAATCGATGGATCAACCGCCGGGCTTTTTTGGGTCGATCGCTCACCAGCCTGGGTTCGATCGCCGTGAGCGCCATGCTCGCGCCGAAGCAAGGGGCCGCGGGCGTTCGGGAAGGTTTCGGAGTCGTTCAACCGCGACATCATGTTCCGCGGTGCAAGCGGGTCATCTTCTTGACGATGGCGGGCGGGCCGTCGCACTTGGAGACATTCGACTACAAGCCGGAATTGGCAAAAATGCACGGTCAGCCGATGCCGGAGTCACTGACCAAGGGCCAGCCGATTGCGCAACTTCAGGGAGCGAAACTGGTTTGCCTGGCACCGCAGCACGAGTTCCGCCGGGTGGGGCAGTCGGGTCAGGAGATCTCCGTCCTATTCCCGTACCTGCATCGCGTGGCCGATGAGCTTTGCATCATCCGCTCGATGCGAACCGAGGCGATCAATCATGACCCGGCCCACACCTTCATGAACACCGGAACGACAATCAGCGGTCGGCCGAGCATGGGGGCGTGGATCTGGTATGGCTTGGGCAGCGAGAGCGACAACCTGCCCGGTTTTGTCGTCCTCACCTCGACGGGGCGCTCCGGGCAGAATCAGCCGATCGCCTCCCGGCAGTGGTCGGCCGGCTTTTTGCCAAGCCGTTACCAAGGTGTTCACTTCCGCTCCAAGGGCGAGCCAGTGTTGTACGTGGGCAATCCACCCGGTGTCACGGCTGGCCGGCAGAAGGATATCGTGGACACGACCGCGGCTCTGGATCGTCTTTTGCTCGACTCGATCGGCGACCCCGAGATCGCCACGCGCGTCGCTCAATACGAAATGGCCTTCCGCATGCAGTCCAGCATCCCAGAGCTAATGGACTTCTCCCGGGAAGACCGACGCACTCTGGAACTTTACGGCACCAAAGGGGGTGATGGTTCGTTCGCAGCGAACTGCTTGTTGGCTCGGCGGCTTGCGGAGCGCGGCGTCCGATTCATCCAACTCTACCATCGCGATTGGGACCACCACGGCGGTATCAAGAACGACATCGCCGTCGTGGCCAAGGAGGTCGATCAAGCGTGTTATGCCCTGATCACGGATTTGAAAGCCCGGGGCATGTTGGATGAGACGCTGGTGGTTTGGGGTGGGGAGTTTGGCCGCACCCCGATGGCTCAGGGGAATGGCCGCGACCACCACATTAAGGGGTTTTCGATTTGGCTCGCCGGCGGCGGCATCAAACCCGGCATCACCTTCGGCGCCACGGACGAATTGGGCTACAACGCCGTGGAAGACGTCGTCGAGGTCCACGACCTGCACGCCACCATGTTGCACCTGCTCGGCATCGACCATGAACGACTAACGTATCCCTTCCAGGGCCGGTCGTTCCGCCTGACTGACGTGAAGGGCCGGGTCGTCACCGAGATCCTCGCCTGAGTCGGCCAAGCCCGACGGCGTTGGGGCCAACCCACATCATGTTCCGCTATTTCGCCACATCGGCTCGCGGCTTGGAAGAGGTTCTGGCCGACGAGCTAAGGGCTTTGCCGGCCCAGGACGTGGAGCCGGGTCGGGGAGGGGTAAGTTTCCGCGG
>JAOAAM010000098.1 GCA_026418875.1 Gemmataceae bacterium
CGGTTTGGGCGGCGGCTTGGGCGGCGGCTTCGCAGGTGCCGCGGGTGCCGGCGGCTTCGGTGTCGGCAGTGGCGGCATTGGTGCGGCCGGTCAGGGCGGTCTGCTCGGCTTCGGTGGCGGGCAACTCGGTAACCTCGGTGCCGGCTTCGGCTTCCTCGGTGCTCAGTTCGACTGGTACTTGGTGCAACTCATCAAGGAAACCATTGGTGGTGCCCGGTATTGGATCGACACCCGCACGGTGAACCGACCGATCAACCCCAATCCGATGGCCCAAGAACCTGAGGAGGACGTCAGCGAAATCCCCGAAAACCAGCGGTTCAACATCGGTTACTATCCGCCGGCGCTCGCCCTGGTCGTTCGTGCTCCTTCGCGGTATCGGCCCAACGTGAAAGAGCCGTATGCCCCGGCCGCCGGTGTCGGTGGTGGCGCCGCTCTCCGCAATGAGCCGAAACGCGGTGAGATGGGGATGTTGGCCAAGGGAAATGTCGCGCCGGCTGCGGGTAACAACGACACAGCCAAGCCAGCCCAACCCACCGATCCAGGCAAGGCGGGCGATGGCAACCTGGCGCAAGCGAACCCGGCCCCTGCCAGCAAGAAGCCAGCCAAGCGGCAGGTCACGCCCAAGGAGTGGCAAGAGGCCTTGGCCAAGAACGACATCCCGCGCGAGCATCGCCGTGGCGTCATCCTCGCCGCCACTCAGTTCCTCGGCGAGGCAGGCGAATTCGGACACGCTGCCGAAATCCTCAAGGGCAACCTGCGCTTGGGCGTCGTGAACGACCCGTGGGTCTTCTCGGCACTCGCGATCGCCCTGCAGCAGAGCGGCGGCTCGCCGGAAGAGTTGGAACGTGCCCGACTCTCCGCCATCGACTTGGATCCCAAAGATCCCGAGGCTTACATGCAGGCGGCGAAAGCGATGGCCGAAGCCGGCGACTTCGACCGGGCGGTCGGCTATTGCCGCATGGCCGCCTCGCTGAAACCGGCCCTGGCCGACCCCTACGCCGACGCGTTGGCCTACGCCAGCAAAGCCAAGAAGGTTGATTCCGACGTCATCCATTGGGCCGTCAGCAACCTGCTCGGCCGGGATTGGATCGTCGATAAGGACTTGTACCAACAACGAGCCTTCGCCGCGCTGGAACAAGCCAAGGCTCGACTCGAGGCGGAAAACCGCAAGGACGAGGCGGCCCGGCTCGAGAAGGCCATCGGCCAAACCCAGCGGCGCGACCTGGTCATTGAACTGTCTTGGGCCCCGGAAACGCCCTGCGATCTGGATCTGGAGGTCTTCGAGCCGGTGAACACCACCTGCTCGGCGACGAAACGGCAGTCCGCAGGCGGCGGCGTCCTGACCTGCGATGATCTGACTCAGCACCGCGAGGTGTACACTGCCGCCGAGGCGTTCAGCGGCACCTATGTGGTCAAGGTCAAGCGAGTGTGGGGACGGCCTCGCGGCGGAGTCGCCCAACTGAAGATCGTCCAACATCAAGGAACCGACGATCAGGTGATTCAGTACCACACGGTCAACGTCGACCAGGCCGCCGAGGTGAAGGTGAATCTCGCCAACGGTCGACGAACTCACCTGGCGGAAGTCCTCCCGCCGTTGCCTCCGCCCGCGATTCCGGAGCAGGACGAGCGATCCGAGTCGGTGCGGAAAGCTCGGGAGATGCTCCGGGCCTTGGCGGACCCGTTGTTCCGACAAGACCTCACCGTCCGTGCAGGCGGCGTCTCCCCCGCGGGCACCAAACCGGCCGGTGTGTATGACCTGGCCAGTTCCGGGGTTCCCACCGCCCGGCTCGCCTACGAGACCCGAGTCGAGGGCGTCGAGCACATCGGCGTGGAACTAGTGCGGAAGGGGGAGGTCATCCCCAGCACCGGCGAGGTCCGGGTCAAGGCTGCCCCGGCCTTCCAAGCCGCTCACAACCTGAAAGACCGACCAGAGATCAACCTGCCGCTCTTCCCGGGCAGCAAGTGATCTTCTGACCGATCACGACGGAGAAGTCCAGCTTGTGGTTCACCCTCGTGGGAAACCCACCCCACGAGCAACCCAAGCTGGACTTTTCCATTTCCCAGCAAGTACAATGCTGTGGAACCCGAAGTGTTTCTGATTCCATCCGCACCCAAGGAATGCCTCTCGACGTCACCCGCGATCAACTCACCGTCCAACGAGAAAAGGCGATCCTCGTCGGCGTCGCTTTGCCGGAACGTCCTTGGCTGGGCCGCGATCCTTTGGAAGAGCTTCGCGGATTAGCCCGCACCGCCGGGGCATCCATCGTGGGCGAATTGACCCAGAAGCGACAAGACATCGTCCCAGGCACCTACATTGGCCGGGGAAAGCTCGATGAATTGAAGGCCCTGGTCGAAACCTCCGATGCCGACGTCGTCATCTTCGACAACGATCTGACCCCCGCCCAGGTCCGAAACTTGGAGAAGGCCACGAAGGTCAAAGTCCTCGATCGCAGCGAGCTGATTCTGGACATCTTCGCCACTCGTGCTCGGACCCACGAAGCCCGACTTCAGGTCGAATTGGCGCAGTTGGAGTATTCACTGCCGCGGTTGCGCAACATGTGGACCCACCTGTCAAGACAGACGGGCGGCGGCATCGGGTTGCGCGGTCCCGGCGAGACGCAGCTGGAAGTGGATCGTCGTCTGGTCAGCCAGCGCATCCGCGATCTGAAGGCCCGTTTGGTCGAGGTCCAGGCCCGAAAGCAGCGGGAAGTCTTGAGTCGATCGGAGGAATACACGGTCTCGCTGGTCGGCTACACCAACG
>JAOAAM010000138.1 GCA_026418875.1 Gemmataceae bacterium
GCCGTTCCAGCCGCCGCAACACCTCGGACAACCTTGGAACCCCTACTTCGCCCATCCCGCGTTGGGAATCGGTCAGGAGCCGATCGCCCCGGCAGCGGCAGCCCCTGCCAGCAATGCAGTCGGCCAAGCACCCTTGATCGCTCCAAATCGTTGATTAGACGCGGCTTCGTCCTGCCGAGTGACTCACCGCCCCGCCGAGCGAATTCCTCGGTGGGGCTTTTTTTTGAGTCACGCGATCAGTCTAAGACCGGCAGTGCCGTCCTGAAACTCCGTGGAAACACCCCCGCCCGATACCGCGCCCCCTGCCTCGTTCCCCGGCGGCGGAATTCATTCTCGATGCCCCGGAGAATCGCACCCTTCTCACGACACCACTGAGGGGCGACCAGGTAGTCACGGGGTGCTTCACCACTCAGACGGTGGATCACCATCGCCGGCGGCAACCTTTCCATAAAGTCGCAAGTCCAGCGGATGTACTCATCTAGTGTCGGCAGGGGCACCTCCCCACGGTGGTACATCTCCTCCAATGGCGTGTCACGGACCACGTGCAGATTATGGATTTTAATGGCGTCCAGCTCCATGGCGGCGCAGGCTTCGGCCGTTTCCATCATGTCGGCAGGCGTCTCGCCGGGCAAGCCGAGGATCACATGGACGCACAAATCGAACCCCCGACCGCGAGACCGCTGCACAGCATCGACAAAACACGCCGCGTCATGGCCGCGGTTCATCCAGCGAAGGCTCCGGTCGTGGATCGATTGCAGCCCAATCTCCAGGCAGACCCAACATCGATGGGCGTACTCCGTGATCAAGTCCAACACCGGTTCGGGGAGACAGTCCGGCCGGGTGCCAATCATTAGCCCGACGATGTCGGGATGTGCGAGGGCCTCGTCGTAAAGCCGTCGCAGTTTCTCGACCGGCCCATGGGTGTTCGTCCCCGCTTGGAAGTAAGCGAGGAACTTTTTTGTGCCGTAACGAGCACGAAGCAAGTTCATGCCGTGTTCCATTTGCTCGCGGATGGAGCGTCGGGGTAGCCGGCGGTTCGGGCTGAACGAGCGATTATCGCAGTAGACGCAACCGCCGGTGGTCACGGTGCCGTCGACGTTGGGGCAGGTGAATCCGCCGTCGAGGGCGATGCGATGCACTCGTTCGCCGAAGCGCTCGGTCAGAAATTGGCGGAAGGAACGATAGAACGGCTCGGACACGCTTTTGATCACCGTTTCGGTTTTTCCCGCACGGCCCGATTCCATGCCGCCGCGGCGTGAATTAAAATTATCGTATCGGTTCGCCTCCGAATGCGAAACCGCGGAGTCATTATCTGAGTCTTAATCCGAGATCTGGGCCTTCGACGAGTGCAACTATGGGCAACCCTCTTCTGGGCGAATTGGTTCCCGCCGGCGGTGGAGACGCCATCCCGCTCATCCGAACCACGATGAAAATCGGGCGACGACGCTCTTGCGACGTTTGCCTCCCCTTCCCGAACGTCTCCAGCTTCCACTGTGAGCTGACTTACAAGGACGGCTATTGGGTCGTGCGGGACTTGAACAGCACCAATGGAATCAAGGTAAATGGCCAGCGGCTGCGATACCGCCCGTTACGCCCCGGCGACAAGATCACGATCGGCAAACGAGACTACACCATCAATTACGAACTCCCGCTGCACGGCCAGAAAGCACTCGAAGCCGTCCTCGCCGAGACGGACGACATCTTCAGCCAATCCCTCATGGAGAAGGCCGGGTTGACGAAGTCATCTCGTATGCCGGTCTATGACGACGACTCCGACGACGACGGCCGCATGGACGACGACGATTGATTCAGCGCGAACCGCATCTTAAAACCAAAAGCATCCGACGACGAGCCGTCCGACAACCCACGTCGATCGGCTCGTCTTCGTTTCTCTCTCGGGGAGCGCGATGGAACAACGACTTGCCGGGCAGAAGGCGCTGGTCACCGGGGCGTCGTCGGGCATCGGTCGCGCCACGGCGATCATGTTGGCGCAAGCTGGTTGCGATGTCGCACTGAACTATTTTTCGCTCCATGAATCCGCGGATGCGGCCGCGGCCGAGATCAGGGCCTTGGGCCGACGAGCTCTCCAATTCCCGATCGACATCTCCGACCCCCCCGCCGTCGAACGCATGGTCCAGGAAATTGTTCGGGAGTTCGGGCACATCGACATTTTGGTCAACAGTGCCGTCTACAGCGATCGGGAGCTTTTTTGGCAAGCGGATCTCACCGGATTCCGCCGCACGATCGACGTGTCGATGATGGGTGCATACTACGTCCTTCGAGAGACAGCCCGCCACATGATCGAACGAAACCAGGGCGGGAACGTCGTCATCATTAGCTCGCCGCACTCGAAATTCGCGATTCCGAGTTGCATGGCCTACAACATGGCGAAAGCGGCCAACGATCAGATGGCCCGCACCGCCGCGGTCGAGCTTCTTCCGTACCGCATTCGCGTCAACATCATTCACCCCGGATGGACTGACACGCCGGGAGAGCGAAAGTTCTTCTCTGAGGAAGTGCTGGCGCGATCGGCGAAGGACTTGCCGCTAGGCCGCATGTGCCGACCCGAGGAGATTGCTCGCGGCGTGCTTTTCCTCGTGGACCCCGACTCGAGTTACATCACCGGATCGACACTGGCCATTGACGGCGGCTCACAATTGCCGTGGTGGTCGAAGCGCGGCAGCGGCGAATTCTAGACGGCCGCGCCGGGCTATTGTCACCTGCCATTCCGACAGTTCCGCCAAGATCTCCCGAATCGGAGTTGGCAGTTCCCACCCAAAGCGACGACTTCTTCTATTGCGCAAATCATTATCGGAAATAAACTTAAGAACTCAAAGAAGCAAAGGCACAAAAGTTGCTCTTCGTTCGACGTGTCGTTTAGTTGATGTCGTTGTTTGATCCATCGGAGCCACCATGAACCTACGACCATTGGGAGACCGCATCATCGTTCGGCGGCACCCCGAAGAGTCGAAGACCGCGGGTGGAATTGTCCTACCGGACACCGCGAAGAAAAAGCCGCAGAAAGGAACCGTTTTGGCTGTTGGCCCCGGCAAGTTGCTGAAGGATGGCACCCGCCGCGGCCTGCAAGTGAAAGAAGGAGACACCATCCTCTTCACCGCCTGGGCTGGGGACGAGTTTAAGGACCGGGCGAAAGACGAGACGATCCTCGTGATGCATGAAGAGGATGTCTTGGCCGTGCTCGAGTGAAGCGATCCGTGATCGTCGCAGTGATTCAAAGGCGAATTTTAATCCTCTGACCGTTAGTGGACCTCACAGCGAACCCTGGATTCAGGAGATAGTGAACCGATGAGTGCCAAGCAAATTGCTTTTGATCAAGAGGCCCGCGAGGCGATGCGGCGGGGCGTCTCCAAATTGGCGAAAGCCGTCAAGGTGACGCTGGGGCCGAAAGGTCGGAACGTCATCATCCAGAAGTCCTTCGGGTCGCCCACGGTCACCAAGGACGGCGTCACCGTGGCGAAAGAGATCGACCTGCCGGACCACTATGAGAACATGGGTGCCCGCATGGTCCGCGAGGTTGCGAGCAAGACAGGCGACGTGGCCGGCGACGGCACCACCACGGCGACGGTGTTGGCCGAGGCAATCTACAACGAGGGGCTGAAAGCCGTCGTCAGCGGCGTGAACCCGATGCTGATGAAACGCGGCATCGAAAAGGCGGTCGAAGACATCGTCGCCAAGCTCCAATCCGCCAAGATCGACATCAAGAGCAAAGCGGACATGGTCTCGGTGGCCACCATCGCCGCCAACAACGACGAGGAGATCGGGCGGATCATCGCTGAGGCGATGGACAAAGTCGGCAAGGATGGCGTCCTCACGGTTGAAGAAGGCAAGACAACGCAGACGACGCATGAGTTCGTCGAGGGCATGCAGTTCGACCGCGGCTACCTGTCGCCCTACTTCGTCACCAATCCGGAGACGATGGAGTGCGAACTCGAAGATGCGTATGTCCTCGTTTACGAAAAGAAGATCAGCACAAACAAGGACATCGTGCCGATCCTGGAAAAGGCGGTGGTGCAACAAGGCCGGCCTTTGTTGATCATCTGCGAGGAGGTTGAGGGCGAAGCACTGGCCACCTTAGTGGTCAATAAGATTCAACGGCCGGGTATGTTCCGGGTGTGCGCGGTCAAAGCGCCGGGCTACGGCGATCGGCGGAAGGCGATGCTCGAGGACATCGC
>JAOAAM010000198.1 GCA_026418875.1 Gemmataceae bacterium
CATTGGTGGTGTGCATGTCGATCACGATGGCGGGATTCCAATCTCGATAGGCACGGACCAGCGCGCGGACCTCCGCGGTCTCGAGCTTCACGTAGTCTCGATTCAGGTCCAGGCCGCGCGAATTGCCTCGCGTCCCAACGAGCGTGGGGCCATTTTGCTGGCGACGATTCGTGTTCGACATCCGCTCATTGCCGTCGGGGTTGACGTCCGGTGCGATCAGCAGAATCCACTCTTTTAGCAGGGGCGCGTCGGCGGAGAGCGCAAGGTCCCGCGCGAGCATCAGCACGGCTTCTTTCCCATCCACCTCTCCCGCGTGGATATTGGCCTGAACAAAGACGGCGGGTTTTCGGCTGGCCCTCGCGGCAGCGGCGTCGGCGATCGGCGGATCCGCCAGAATGACGAGGGGAATTGACCGCCCTTCTTCACTGCGGCCCAACTCGGCAATTCGGACCCGATTCGGTGCCCGCTGGGCCAGCTTCGCGCAAAAGTCCAGCACTTCCTCGTGCCGCGAGGTGCGGGTGAAACCCGACGATTCGGCCACGGTCTGCGGCTCGTTGCCAGAAGCCGCTCCAAGGGTCACGAACACTAGTCCGAGGAAACACAGCATCCCGCCGAATCGGATCATTACCATCTCCCAAAAAACCTTTGCGACTTTTATAGCGGGGAAGGGGCAAAAACCGCCAAGGACTCAGCGGGATAAGCCAAATGGATGAGAGGACACGGTCGAGCGATGAAGGGGCAAGTGAGGCAAGGCGATGATGAGAAAGGGATTCTCGGGGCCAGCCGAACCAAAGCGGACCCCGAGACGGCAATCACGTGTTCGACGGCAAGGTGATGCCTCACAGCCGCGAGGTGAGTCCCTTCTTGACTGCCTCGCCGACATTCTTCGGTCCCAGGTAGATGTCCCAGACGGCCTTGGCGAATTTTAATCCGGGGATGAACTCCTGACGCTTGCCCACGAGATTGAAGTGCAGTCCATACCCGGGAACATGCGTGATCCATACCTGATCGCCTTTGTTGAGGTCGTACTGTGCGATCAGACCAGTGAGCTTCGCCAGGTCGTTGTCGAACTCGCTGCCGTAGTTGGCGCGGATGGCGGTCTCGAATGCCTTCGCCATGTCCGAGCCGCTGACATTCCGCTCCATGACGAGGTGGAGTTGTTTGATCACGTCGGCGGAAGCCAGTTCTTCGGGGGTTTTTCCTTTGAAGTCGTTGGCGACGTAACTGCCTATCGCGTAAACGTCGACAAAGGCCTTCTTGCGCATGGCCACGCCGGTCAATTTCTGCGAGTACTTTTGATCGCCCAAGGTGGCAGTGATGGCGACGGGGTATTTGACGTTGCTCCCTTTGACGGGGACCGCGTCGTCGGCGGAGCTGACGGCCACGGCGAAGAACAGTGCGGCAACGCTGAGAATCCATGCAGATTTCATCGAATTCCCTCCGGTGAGCGTGAAACCAAGCGACCCGCGACTTGGGCGGCAGCGATCAAGCTGGCTGGATCGGCGACGCCTTGGCCCGCGATGTCGTAGGCAGTCCCATGAGCCACGCTGGTTCGGACAATCGGCAGGCCCGCTGTGATGTTCACCAGATCCCACCCGCAGCGGAGCTTCATGGGAATGTGACCCTGATCGTGGTACATCGCCACAATGCCATCAAACTCGCCCCGATCGGCACGAACGAACAGCGTGTCGGCCGGCAGGGGGCCATCCACGGGGATGCCCTCGTCTCGAGCCGCAGCCACGGCCGGTTGGACGATACGCCGCTCTTCGTCGCCGAACAGGCCCCCGTCCGAGGCGTGCGGGTTGACTGCGGCGATCGCCAGGCGCACGGCTGACCGATCTGTCAGACGACGGACCATGTCGTGGACCAGCCGGGTCGTCTCCACGATCGCCTCCTTTGTAATCCGATCGAGCGCTTCTCGCAAGCTCATGTGCAAGGTGACATGCCCGACGGTCAGACCACGGCCCCAAAGCAGCATGGCGTGGCGGGCCGCCCCCGTCTTTTCGGCGAGGATCTCGGTGTGGCCCGGGTAGGGCAGGCCAGCGGCACGCAACCCCTCCTTGTGCAGCGGGGCCGTCACGATCGCATCCACGTTGCCGGCCAGCGCTTCGTGAATCGCCCGGCAGAGGAAGTCGTATGCCGCCTGACCCGCCGCCGCCGAGACTTCACCCATTCGCACGACATGAAGGTCTTGCTTCGTGGCTTGAAGGACGGGCATCGACTCGGGCGTCGCTGTTGCAGCCGATGGCTGAACAACGGTTCCGACACGCAACGACGGATTCCACCTCGCGGCCGCTTTCTCCAACCATCCCACATCGCCGAAAACGACGATCTCCCCGTGCCTTATCAGTTCCGACCAGCCGCGAACGATGATCTCCGGCCCGATGCCTGCGACGTCGCCGCAGGTCACTGCCAATCGGGGACGCCGCATCGAAATCCTTCTCCAGGAACGAGATTGAGGAGCTTCAGCGAAATCTGACATTTTGTTATTGAATCTCTTTTACGAGTGTCGGCGAGTCGATATAGTAGAGAGGCAGTGTCCTTGCCGGGGGCGAACCCGCTCCCGGGAGGGCTGGGTATTGCTCCATCACTCGAACAAAGGAGGACGAATGGGTCTTCGAATGCGTGTTCATGACAAAGAGCCGATCGGTCAGGCGTTGAAGCGCTTCAAGAAGTTGATCGAACGCAGCGGCATGCAGAAAGAGCTTCGGGCACACCAATACTACGAAAAACCCTGCGAACAGCGGCGGCGGGCGCAACTACGGAAGGAGAAGGCGGCCCGCAAGGCTCAGCAGAAATTGCAAGGCTGAGCAGCGGCTTCGCTGGGACGATTTCCGCGAGAAGGCGAACCTGCGACCCGCAGCGTTCGCCTTTTGGTTTTCTCAGGGAATTTCACGACGCGGTTGGTGCTCCAACCATCGATCCAAAAAGCGGTATGCCTCTCTTCGAACCTCCGGCGGGAATTCGTGGCCACACTCGGGATAAATCGCCCGCAGCTTGTCGGCCACCCCCAAACGCTCGAAGTAGGGCTGAACGGC
>JAOAAM010000222.1 GCA_026418875.1 Gemmataceae bacterium
AGATGTGTATAAGAGACAGGCCTCATGCCTGCTGTCAGCACGCGGCCCAGAAAGGAGGTATTCGCGGCCGCCAGGTCGAATGCCTGCTTGAATTGCCGCTTGTTCACCGTGTCCACGAACTCTTCCACGAAACCCGCGGGAATGACGGCCCCGGAGCGAAGGTCGAGCATAAGCATGACAATCAGGGCGACCATGCAGATCGAGATGGCACTCAGGACGAGGATTCCAGGGATACCCAACGAGCGCAAGAAATGCCCGATGAAATCGAGCATGCCGCCTTCGCTGGCAGCGGGGACTTCCGCCGCGGGGGCGGATTCCTGCCCGTAAACGCTGGCGGTCATTGCCACCAAAGCAAGCCCGCTGAAAAGAATGATTCCGGCGAACGGTCTTAGACTGTGACTGGCAATCCTCATGACGACCCCGCTTCGTGGCCCCAATAAGACATGTCTGGGAGCCGAGCCACGCACCACAAGCGGCCGGCCGATCTTTCTTCGCGGCGATGCCGACGAACTGATCCCGCGGGACGGTCGGGCCGAATCGACTTCCCTCAACTTACCATACTTTATCGCGCAAAGAAATATTCTCGTCGAGCCAGAATTTTGCCCATCCCGACGTGGTCAGGGGGTCTAGATTTCCCGACGGAAGTGCTCTAAGGTTCGCCGCAGTCCCTCGGCACGAGGAACCTTCGGCTCCCACTGCAACAGCTCCCGTGCCCGGGTGATGTCCGGTCGGCGAACTTTGGGGTCATCTTGCGGCAAGGGGCGAAACTCGATCCGGCAGCTCGCCCCGACCAGGTCGCGGATTTCCTCGGCGAATTGGAGGATCGTGACTTCGTCAGGGTTGCCGAGGTTGACCGGTTCATGAAAGTCGACCTGCAACAGCCGGCAAATCCCCTCGACCAAATCGCTGACGTAACAGAAACTCCGCGTTTGCGAACCATCGCCGTAGACCGTCAGCGGTTCACCCCGCAGGGCCTGCCCCATGAAGTTGGGCAAAACCCGGCCATCGTCCAACCTCATCCGCTCGCCGTAGGTGTTGAAAATCCGCACGATCCGGGTGTCAATCCCATGGGTGCGGTGGTAGGCCATGACGATCGCTTCCGAGAAACGTTTTGCTTCGTCGTAGCAGCCCCGGACACCGACGCAGTTGACATGACCCCAATAATCCTCCCGCTGCGGATGCTGTTCCGGATCGCCGTACACCTCGCTGGTGCTCGCCAGCAGGAAGCGTGACCGTTTCGCTTTGGCCAGGCCCAACATATTGTGCGTGCCCAGCGAGCCGACTTTCAGCGTCTGGATCGGATATTTCAGGTAGTCGATCGGACTCGCGGGGCTAGCAAAGTGCAGCACGTTGTCGATGGGGCCATCGACGTGAAGCGGCCGGGAGACATCGTGAGCGATGAAAGTGAAACGGGGGTTGTCGCGCAGATGGTCGATGTTCTGCAATCGGCCGGTAATGAGGTTATCCACACAGATGACCTCGTGGCCGTCGCGGAGGAAGCGTTCGCAAAGGTGCGAGCCAATGAAACCTGCACCGCCGGTGATCAGTGTTCTCATGTGACTACTTTATCGGTCGCTTTCCCGCCGGGCATCGAAACACGGGATCGCCCACACTCGTGAGTGACCGGTTGCGGGAGAATGGTCTCGCGATGCATCCCCCCGGGCAACCCGGTCGCGTATCAATAGTAGCATGGAAACCGACATTCTGTTTTGCCCTGCCTGCCAGGGGAAAGTCCGCATTCCGAGAGAACTGCTTGGCACCGCGGTGCGTTGTCCGTTGTGCCAAGCGGAGTTTACCGCCCCGCCGCCCCCCGCCGAATGGGTTGCCACCAGCCCGGCAGCGACTTTTCGGGCTGACGGCGACTCGACAGAGCCTCCCCCGACGACAGGCTCCGCAGGCTCCGGAGGTGGGGCCATCCTAGCTGGAATCGCTTTGGTCGTGACGTCGCTGTTGAGCGTTTTGATGTGCCTGTTCCGTCTTTACGCCGCCGTGAACCCGGAGTTGTTGCAAGCGGTCATGGAGGATGGCCCCTTCGGCCCGCCGCCGCCCGGCCTCGATTTCGCCACCATTTTCCTAGTCTGGGGAAGCATATTCCTGGTCGTCTCCCTTGTGGCGGCGCTGGGTGGGTTCGCCATGATTCTGCGGCGGGGATATCCCCTGGCCCTGATTGGTTCAATCGCGAGCCTCCTGAATGCCGCGGATTGTTGCTGCCTGCCATTCAACTTCCTCGCGGGGCTGATGGCGCTGATCATTCTGCTTATGCCGAGTGGCCGGCAGGCGTTCAACGGATGAGTCGCACGGCCACGATTGTTGCCTGCCCGAAATGCCGACGCGCCTTGTCTCGGCCCCAAGATGCCATCGGTCGTGTCGTCCGCTGCCCGGTCTGCCTCGCGGCGTTCAACAGCGACAAGGCCCCCAATTGGGAGCCACCGCCGCCGCGACGGTCCGAATCGTCGACTCGAGGCTCAGCTGGTACGGTCTTAGCGCAGAGCCTCGAGGTCCTGACCGCCAGCGCTGCGCCGTCTTTCGCCGTCGGCAGAGCCGGTTCGCCGGAATGGACGGAGTTCTGCCCGCTGTGCGAGTCGGCCGTCCCGCCGTACCGAAACGAGTGTCCCAATTGCCAAGCCGAGTTTTTGCCGCTGGAGGAAGTCCGCGACCGACCTTGGGAGGCAGCAGGGGCCGAGCGACGCGACAGTGAACCTCACCGCGGCGGCTTCCTGCTCACGTTGAGCATCGTCAGCTGCGTGATCCCCAGCGTGTCGTGCTTCCTGTGTATCTTGGGGGTCGCCTTGAATCTCGTGGGCTTGGCGCTGGGCGGGGCGGCGGTGTCCTTAGGGTTGCGGGATTTAAGGAAGATCCGACAAGGAACGATGCACGGCGGCGGGCGATCGTCGGTCAAGGCCGCGACGGTGGTCGGGATCATCGGCGTGATTTTGAACGTCGTGACGATGATCCCGCAATTCGTGATGCTTGTCGGAATTTTGTTCTGAAGGCTCGGCCGACTCACTCCGGAAACAGCGGGGTGCTGAGATAACGCTCTCCCAGATCCGGCAGCACGACGACGATCAGCTTCCCAGCATTCTCGGGCCGGTGCGCGACTTGGACCGCGACGTGAGCCGCCGCCCCACACGAGATGCCGCACAACATCCCTTCTTCCCGGGCCAAGCGGCGGGCCATGGCAAAAGCGTCGTCGTCGTTCACGGTGATCACCTCGTCGATGATCTCCAGGTTCAGGACGTCCGGGATGAAGCCGGCACCGATGCCCTGGATACGATGCGGACCGGGCTGAAGTGGCTGACCGGATTTCCGTTGCGTGATGACTGGGCTGGCCGCGGGTTCCACCGCGATGCACTTGAACCCGGGCTTCCGCTTCTTGATGACTTCGCCGACCCCCGTGATGGTCCCGCCGGTTCCTACGCCCGAGACGAGAATATCCACCTGCCCCTGCGTGTCGCGCCAGATCTCTTCCGCGGTGGTGCGGCGATGGATCTCGGGATTAGCGGGATTCTTGAATTGCTGGGGCATGTAGGAATTGGGAATCTCCCGCGCCAGTTCCTCGGCACGAGCGACAGCCCCCCGCATTCCCAGTTCTCGTGGGGTAAGATGGATTTCCGCACCGAATGCCTTTAGCAACCGCCGTCGCTCCAGGCTCATCGACTCGGGCATCGTGACCACCAAACGATAGCCTTTTGCGGCACAGGTGAACGCCAAGCCGATGCCGGTGTTGCCGCTTGTTGGCTCGATGATGGTCGTGTCCTTCGTGATTTTGCCTTCCCGCTCCGCGGCCTCGATCATCGCTACGCCGATGCGATCTTTGACGGACCAAAGCGGATTGAAGTTCTCCAGCTTGGCGACCACCGTGGCCTTGGCGTCGCCCACGACCCGCCGCAGACGGATCAACGGGGTATTGCCAATGCACTCGGTAATACTGTCGTAAATCCGGCCACGGAACGGCAGCAATTCGGGCATGGCAAAGCTCTCCGCAGTTTCCTACTTACGTCTGCTCGTGCGGTGTGTTCTATGTCATCGGACCGGTTCGTGACAAGGCGAACCACGTCGGAACGATCGGCTTAAATCTTCCGCGAATCGTAGGCCCAGTGCAATAGTGCTTGCCGCTGTTTCCGCCGACACGACCAATCGCGCTTCGGGCAATTCTTCTCCAATTGGGCGATGTGTCGGCGGATGGCCTTCCAGCGACGGATCTGTCGATCATCATCCGGGCAGCGCCGCCCCATGTAATAACGGCAGTACCACTGGAACCAGCCGCGCGGATCCTCCTCGTAAATCCAACCTTTTGCCCGCCACACGGACAACGGTTGCGATGCATTCACGCCGAAGAAATTCAAGGCTGGGTCGTGTCGTTCAGGGCAAAGTTTCGCCGACTCGAACCAAGAGCGCGGATATTCCGGCCCGCAATCGGTCATGTACTTCCCGCCGAAAATCCCCAGCTCCAGCATCTCATACGGTGTCAGTTCGGGGCGAAACTCGGGGTGGAAGTTCCGCCCCATTGGCTCGGTCAGGGCGTAGACGTAGCCCTGTTGCATCAAGTCGTTGACCTCGACCCACTTCTTGACCATGAAGCAGAATCTCCGTCATTCCGCCCGCTGGGCGCATCGTGCGGAAGGCGACTCGGCAAAGCCGTCGTTCGGTGCGCTTGTCCGATCGATCACGGGAACAGTCCGCGACGCATCTTTTCCTTAGCCACCTTCTCCACGCCGATGCTCAGGGCCGCGACGCGCATCGGCAATTTTCGCTCCTTGGCACGATCGCGCACCCGGTGGAAGGCCTTCTTCATCATTTCTTTGAGCCGGCGATTCACGTCTTCCACTTCCCACAGCAACTGTTGGATGTCCTGCACCCACTCGAAGTAACTCACGGTGACGCCCCCGGCGTTGCACAAGACGTCGGGGATAACGAAGATGTCGCTGTCATTGAGGATTTTGTCGGCCTCGGGAGTGGTCGGACCGTTGGCTCCCTCGGCAATGATCCGGCACTTCAGGCGGGGCGCGTTCCGCTCGTGGATCATCCGCTCCATGGCAGCAGGGACGGCGATGGTGCATGGGATCGTCAGCAGATCCTCCGGATCGATCGGTTCAGCCCCGGGGAATTGGACCAACGGCTTGCCCTCGGCAACGTGGCGGTGCAAGGCAGGAATGTCGATGCCGTTCTTGTTGAAGATCGAACCACTGATGTCGCCGACGGCAATGACCTTGATGCCCCGCTGATGCAACTCGGTGCAAGCCACGCCGCCGACATTTCCGAACCCTTGGACCACAGCCGTGCATTCGTCGAAACGCAATCCCAACTCGGCGAGCGCCTCTTCGATGCAGAAGACGACACCGCGGCCCGTTGCCTCCCGCCGGCCCAAGCAGCCGCCCAACTCGACGGGCTTGCCCGTCACAACCTCGGGGCAGGCGTACCCGACTTGCATCGAGTAAGTGTCATAGATCCACGCCATGGTTTGCTCGTTCGTTCCCAAGTCGGGAGCCATCACGTCGACTCGCGGACCAATAATCGGCAGGATTTCTTCCGTGAAGCGCCGCGTCAGCCGCTCCAGCTCCGATTGCGACAGGGTATACGGATCCACGGCGATTCCCCCCTTCGCTCCGCCAAAGGGTAGGTTCATGATCTGTCTCTTATACACATCTCCGAGCCCACGAGAC
>JAOAAM010000406.1 GCA_026418875.1 Gemmataceae bacterium
ATCAGCGTGAAGCCGATCCGCGAATGACGTTGTCGCATGAGTCAATGCCTCCCTCGATGGAGCGAACTTAGTCAACCCGAGGCACTATTGTGGAAGCGCGTATTAGGGTTGCTTGAACTGACTGTGAATAGTTGATGAAACCAGCCGCCGACGCCGAAACCTTTGAGCTGGAAACGAGTTGTCGTGATCCCCTTTTTCCTCAACCCAAGCGATCCTGCGAATGCGCCATAGCAGGCGGCACCATCAGAGCTCGAGGAGTGTAGTCTGAACCAAGTCCTTGGCGCGATGGTGGTTTGCTGGATATGCTGTAAACGACCCGCCGCGAGAACTCCCCATGACGATCGATCCGCTCCTTGCCCGCACTCGCCGCCACTTCTTTCACGACTGTGCTGTCGGGTTGGGCAGCCTGGCTTTGACGTCCCTGCTGCGAGGTGAACACCCCTTGGTGCCCAAACCGAGCCGCTTCGTCCCCAAAGCCAAGGCAGTCATTTACCTGTTCATGGCGGGTGGACCCAGCCAACTCGAGCTATTCGATCGCAAACCGGAGTTGCAGCGGCGGCACGGGCAACCCATCCCGGACTCGTTCCTGGAGGGTAAGCGATTCGCCTTCATGTCCACGTTTGCCAAAGAAAAGCCCAAACTGCTTGGGGTAAACCGCAAATTCAGCCGTCACGGGCAGTCCGGGGCTTGGGTCTCGGAATGCTTGCCGCACATCGCCTCGATCGTCGATGACTTGGCGTTTATCAAGACGATGCAAACGGAGGTCTTCAATCACGCCCCCGCGAAAGTGTTCATGAATACCGGTTCAGCGCAGTTCGGCCGGCCGAGCATGGGTTCGTGGATCACGTATGGCATCGGGAGCGAATCGGACAGCTTGCCGGGATTCGTCGTGCTCATGTCTGGGCCGCGTGGCCCGCGAGGCGGAGCGGCGATGTGGTCCAGCGGATTCCTGCCGACCAGTTACCAGGGCGTGCCATTCCGCTCGACGGGTGAGCCGATCTTGAACCTCAGCCGACCACCAGGGGTGACCGCCGAAAGCCAGCGACGGGTGCTGGACGCGGTGCAGGAACTGAACGAGATTCATCGAGCCGACACCTCGGATCCGGAGATCGCGACCCGGATCTCACAGTACGAAATGGCGTACCGCATGCAGACCGCCGCTCCAGAGCTGATCGACTTGACGCGGGAAGATCGGCGAACGTTGGAAATGTACGGGGCCGAGCCGGGACAGCAGAGTTTTGCTAACAACTGCCTGCTGGCCCGTCGCCTGGTGGAGAGGGGCGTCCGTTTCGTTCAGCTATACCACACAGACTGGGACCATCACGGCGACGGAGTGAACAACTTAGGGGCTGGACTGGATAAAGTGTGTCGCGAGGTGGACCGACCATCGGCCGCTCTTGTGCGCGACTTGAAGCAGCGCGGACTATTGGAGCAAACGTTGGTGATTTGGGGTGGAGAATTCGGTCGCACCCCGATGGGCGAGGTTCGGGATTCGATCGGCCGAAATCATCACATCGATGCGTTCACGATCTGGCTGGCGGGCGGCGGCGTGAAACCGGGCATTACCATCGGCGAGACGGACGAGTTCGGCTTCGAGGCGGTCGTCGATCCCGTCCACGTCCACGACCTCCAGGCCACCATCCTCCACTGCCTCGGCATCGACCACAGCAAGATCACCTACAAGTTCCAGGGGCTGGATCAACGGCTGACGGGGGTGGAGGAGGCGAGCGTGGTGAAGGGGGTACTCGCCTAATGTGGTCCGC
>JAOAAM010000256.1 GCA_026418875.1 Gemmataceae bacterium
CGCCCACACCGTGCCGGCACCGAGTGTCTCACTCGTCAATTCGCTCCACGGCACCGCAATCTCAACGGTCCAACCGTCTTCACGACTGTCGTGGGCAACGTACCACTTGGGGTTCCACGTCGCATCGCCCCAGCAGTCGTCGCGGACACATCCCCGCTGATCGACGTCGAGTTGGAAGTAAGTCTGGTAATCTCGATCAATGTCCAACATTAGACTGATGCGGTCGAACGGATCGAGGGTTTCATCCCGACGGCGACGCTCAACTTTAGCCACCTGTTTCCCGACTGCATGACGGCATTCGGCGGCGAAGTAAATGAATTCGTCGTCAAACGCCCAGCGAAATTGGGCGCTGTCCTCGCCGTCCAAGTGTCCCACGGCATGCGATAGGGGCACCGGGGTCACATCTGCCCAACATGGGTCATCCAGTTTTCCGTCCAGAGTGGGGCGTTGGGATATGCGGAGACACAGGACGGTTGGCCGAGTCGGTTGACCGTTGCGCTGAGACAACCACACCTCGGCAGCGGCAGCTTCACGCCAAGGGTCGGTATTTGGGGAGGCAGGCGGCATCTCCTCGACGAAGCGTTTCATCCAGGTCCGGGCCGCGGGCAAATCACCCAAGCTCCGGCGGGCCGATTGCAGCGCGAACTGAAAAGCTGGGTCGTGCAAGTACAGCGAGCCGAAAGCGGCCATCCGCTTCTCCAGAGGCAGTGCTGCCGCGTGCCAACCACGTTTCTGCGCCGTGAGGAAAGGAGTTTTTGAATCCGCAGCGGTCGTCGGATTGTCCGTTGACTTAGGACGAGACGGGGGCGGCAGATCCGGCACGTTGTTCGATGCCGGCCGAATCTGGTACTCCCCCTGTCGGCTGGCGAATTGGGCCTCGTAGCGTCGGCGAGCCTCGGCGCTCGCAGAATAGGCGACCAACCAACGTGCAGCCTCCGCTGAGAGAGGATGGGCCGCGTAATGCTCGAGCATCCAGTCGAATGTGTCTTGGGCAGCAGTCCATTGCCCCGATTCGGCGAAGGATCGCCCCAGCCGCCACACCGAACGCGCGGCAGTGTCCGGCGGCAAACCGCGAGTTAAAGTGCTGAGTTGAGAAACGAGTTTATCCGGGCCAGTCAAACTCGACGCTTCGGACCGGGCCAGCGATTCGATATTTCGGCAACGGCGCGAGAGCTGAATCCGTTCTTCGACCTGGCGCACCTGGTCGGATGTCAACTCCGCCTGCTCACGTCGGGCGGTGCCACCGTGCGCCAACGTGATTCCGTCGAAAAGGTGGGAGGGGTTGTCGTTCGCGGTTCGGGACTCCACGCAAGCAAGTTGGCGGGTCGCCGGCGGGGGTAGTTTCCACCCGACAGACTCGGCGGCGGTCTCCGCCAAGTCCTGCGGCGATTCCCCCAAACGGGGAGTCGGCTCCGAGTTCACTTGTGATACCGAGTGTGGACCGGAAGTCGTTGAGTTGCCCGAAACAAACAAGCGACGGGCGGACCAAGGTTTCAGTGTGAGATGCTGAATCTGTTCAGGAAACGCCGATCCTTCGGCAGCGAGCCGAAACGCCTCCCGCACCAGTTGAGCGACCACCTGCGCCGGCCCGTCGCGGGCCTCATCTGTCACCACGATCTCCGGTTGCCACATTCGGATGGCCAGCACGACTTGCGCCAGCATGCTGTCACGGGTGGACGGCGTTGGGTTGTCCCGATCCCACACCGACCAAAGCCGTTCGCTCGACAGGTGCTGGTTATAAGGGGCAAGCGGAAAACGTTCGATCATCTCGCCCGCAGCGGCACCGACCCTCCGGGCGACCTGCGTCCACTGGTGTGGTTCCGCCGAGCATCGGAATGGCGACAGGCGTGGATCCGAACTCAACAGCCGAATCGCCCCGACCAGATAACCGGCATCGGCTCCGGCATGGGCAAACGTATCCCAAGGAGCCGTCGAGGGCGAAGCATGGACGGCGAGGAGAGCCAAGCGATGTCCGCCACGCCGTTGAATCTGCCACGTTTCCCCGCCGTCGGTGGTGCCCAAAATCGTTCCTAACTCGCCTACTGCCCAGCCGGTTCGCTCGTCGAGAAAGAACACGCCGTGCAGCGGTAGCGACTGCCCCGTGGGCCGGGCCTTCCAGGTG
>JAOAAM010000277.1 GCA_026418875.1 Gemmataceae bacterium
TGCCCACACCGAGCGACAAAGCCCGAGTCGTCCCGCACTTCGCACAGCATAACTCCACAAGGCAAAAGATGAATTTTCGCTGGGTCAGCCCAAATCAATTCAACGCAACTGCCACGAAGGGCATGGCCGACACCTGGGCGAAGTCGGCCAAACCGACCGGGAAAATTTTCCCAGACTGCCCCGTCATTCTGTCGAACTGATTTTCCTATTTCAACAGGAATTTTCAGAAAAATGGGGAATTTCGGTGCAACTGTCCAGCTGAAGAAACACTTTGCATACTTCCACCGCTCCGCGACTTCGTCTTGATGTTCCGCCCGTCCAATGAGAGCTTCCGACGGGCCTTGGGCGGCGGCCACTGGTCCTTCTGCCGCGGCCAAGGGTGGGCCGGCCTTTTCTTCCCGAGCGATTTTTATGCTCTCGCGGCGGAGTTCGCTCGTGGACGGACGGGCCGGGCCAGCAAGCCGAAGTCCCGCATCTTCTTGTACAACGTGACCCGACTGATCCCCAAGGCCTCGGCGGTGCGACTGCGGCAGTAGTGATTCTCCTCCAGGGCACGCAGGATGGACAGCCTCTCCGCGGCTTGCCGTGACTGTTCCAAGGCACCCATGCCGTCCCGAATCGAAAGACTGGTCACCCGATGGGGCATAATCGGGGCGGAATTTTTGACGATCAACTCCGGCCCCTGACTCAGCAGAACGGCTTGCTGTAACAAATGTTCCAACTGACGGATGTTGCCCGGCCATTCAAATTCCCGCAGGGAGTTCAATGTCTCCGGGTGGATGCGGAGCAACTCCTTGCCAAATTTCACCGCGAAGCGAGCCACCAAGTTCCGAACCAGAGGCTCAATATCTTGCGGTCGCTCCCGGAGCGGGGGAAGGTCGAAGGTGATGACATTCAGGCGGAAGAACAAGTCCTGACGGAAGGTGCCCTCCTCCAGTGCACGATCTAATCGAGATTGCGAGGTGGCCATGATTCGAGCGTTGCAAACGAGTGTTTCCTCGCCGCCGACCGGCTCAAATTCCCCGGTTTCAATAACGCGGAGCAGCGTTGTCTGCGTCTCCAGCGATAGGCTCTCGATTTCATCAAGGACGATCGTGCCGTGGCCGGCGAGAGTGAGCTTTCCCGATCGTCCGTGGTCCGCCCCGGGTGAGACTCCCTTGCCGAAGCCGAAAAGCTCCCCGGCCATCCATTGCGGCGCGATGGCTCGACACGAGACGGCCACGAATCGATGCGCCGCCCGGGCCGAATGTTCATGGATTAACCGAGCCAAGAAAGATTTCCCCGTGCCACTTTCACCCGTGAGTAAGACGGGGATGTCGTGAGCTGCCGCGAGAACCAGCGAATCAAGCAGGGAAGCGAACGACGGCGTCGATGCCGCCACCCTCCACGCAAGGCGTTCGGCGAGTGATGCGGTCGTCGGGTCGTGGAAAGGTTCGCCGTGGCCAGCGTGTTCCCGCAGGATCGAAAGGAGGTCCCGCGGGTTGTCCCTCCAGACGCGACGCTCCGCCAAGCGCGGCTCAAATGGTCCCAGAACCGCACCGAGGTTGGCGGCGGCCGACTCCAGCAAAACGACCCGCGGCGGGTAGTCCCACAACTGCAACTCTTGCAGGAGGGTGCGGACAGCGGGGCCTTCCGCGGCGCTGCCTGCCACGACCAGGATCAAGCCATCGGTTGTGCGTCCGACGTGCTGCCGAACCGTTTCAAAGCGGCAGGCGAGCGGTGCTTGGTCGAGCAGTCGCCTTAGTTGTAGGGTCACGGTTTGCGTGAAGCCGCTCTCATTCCCGACCAACAAGACGCGTTTTGCCGAGACCATCGCCCTCCCTCCCGAAGCAACTCGCACTCGAGTCGTGCCTTGGCCGGATTCGGTGCTGGCAGCGACCGCGAAAATCCGCCCACAGTGTTCGCCCCCAGAAACGCTGTGATCGCCAAAACTGTAAATCGCGGGAAACAAGAGTCAAATTGCCGAGTTCGTGGGGCTGGAAAAATCAAAAAAGTTTTCCTCGGCGTGAACCGTTAAATCCGCTCTCGCTGTTGCATCCGGTCCTGCCGGCTCGTTGCGGTACCTCGCTGTGTGGAACAATTCGCCCCGCGAGAGCAAGCCGACCGATGGGAGCAACACATGCCTCGGCAAGGGGTGGCTGATGGTGTCCTTCGTCGCGTGGGTTTCAATGATTTGGCCGGTCGGTCCCTCGCAACCGGAGCAGCGTGCCTCGGCGAGCGTCTTGCCGCCTTCATCGGCGGTGCGATTATTGACGAGCCGATGGAATGGTGGTCATGGGGACTGGAGTTTGCCCCCCGCAGCGGTCGGGATTTGGGATCGACACGTTCCGCCCCAAGATGGATGGAGGGCCCGATTTGAGCCAGTCTTGAACCCGGGGCCGTTTGTCTCCCGCTGGTGGAGAGTCCCCGATGGCGCTCCCGCTGAACCGAGGGACACCCCCTTCGCATCCGCAAGACCGGATCGGTCCTCGGGCCAATGGGCCTCATTCGTCGATTGGCAACCGCGAAATGACCTCGATCTGGCGGCGGGCGT
>JAOAAM010000327.1 GCA_026418875.1 Gemmataceae bacterium
GGATAAGACGAATGGCACCGTCAGGTACACGTGCAAATCGCTGATGGAGAAAGCCTCGGCGAGGACGTCGGGCGGAACCCTGCCGACGAAGGCGAATCGGCTCAGGTCGTAGTCATCCTGGCTAAGCACCCAGTCCTTGAAGCTTTGCCCGCCGGTCTTCTTCAGGTCGCCGCCGTAATGGACCTTGTCTTCCCCGATGACGAGGAAACGAACGTCGGGCCGACGCTGGTACAGCTTTTTGGCGAAGCGCATGAAAATGTCGAAGCCTCGGATCGACTCGAAGCCGCGGGCGACGTAGGTGACCAGCTTCACGTCGTCGGGCACTTGGAATCGGCCGGCACGGCGAGAGCGCACGGGCCGACGCTGCCATAATTGAGTGTCAATGCCATCGAAGATGACCTGGATTTTGGGCTGGTACTCCGCCGGAAAACGCGACCGCTGCCAGTGCGTGGGGCTGTAGCCTGCATCGCAGGATTCCAAGTCGAGCAGGATGGCCGCATTCCGGAACCGGGCACGGATCAGGTCGATTTGCCGTGGCGGATCATCGGGCCGGAAGTCGATGTCGCTGTTCCTCGTCCGGTAAAAATATTCGAAGAGGTTGACGACAGGGCAATCGGGGTACAGTTCACGCAATGGCACCGCCGTGAGAAATCCCGAATGGGCGACGATCAGGTCGGGCTGGATGTCGGGTCGAGAACGTAGAACTTGATAGACGGCGGCCGAGTGCCAAGTGACGTTTTCGAAGGTTCGGCTGAAATAATGGGTCTGCTGGGTGGCCCCGCCTCGCGGATCATAGGGGAGCCGTTCCAGCCCGGAGTAGCTGCCTTCGCCGTAACGGGAGACGAAGGTAAATCGCCAGCCGGGTTGGCCTCCGAGTCGAGAGAGCAGCGGGCCGAACTGAGCCGGGAAATTCTGGTGCAGCAGAAGCACATGCATGGCGCAATCCGATGTCCCGAGACGATGCCGACGAAACACTCCCCACGGCCAAGGGACTTCGGCATTGTAGCCCGTCGAGGAACATCTACTCCCCGGCATTGCGGGGACATAAGCTGAGGGAAAACGTGTCGAGGCAACCCCCCACGTGAGGCAGCGAACGTCATGCGCGACTGGTTTCGCAACGTTCGATGGGCGATGGTGACGATCCTCCAGGGCATGAACGTGACCCTGTGGTATCTGTTGCAGACATTTCGCCGTCAAACGTACACGCAGCATTACGAATACCCGGAGCGTCCGGTACCCGTAAAGCCGCGTTACCGTGGCTTCCATCGGTTCGATCTGACGACCTGCATTGCTTGCGACAAGTGCGCGCGGGCTTGCCCGGTGGATTGCATCTACATCGAGAAGGAGAAGGCCGCGCCGCCGTTAAAAGGGTTCAAGCTGACCGGTTTCAAGATCGACTACACGAAGTGCATGTTTTGCGCGCTGTGCGTGGACCCCTGCCCGGTGGACTGCATTTTCATGGGATCGACGTTTGACCAGAGCACGTACAGTCGCGATGGGTGCATTGTGGACTTTGCCGCCCTGCCGCTCGAGGTGGCTTGGGGTCAGGCGACCTTGAACCCGACGGCAATCGCCGCGAGCAAGCTGCAAGTCGGTCCGGTGTGGGAGAAGAAACCGGAACCGCCGCCCCCAGCTGCCGCGTCGAAACCGAGTGAGCCGCCCCCTCCGGCTTCCCCGACCTCTCATTAGAAAGGTGCTCAACTGCGAGGCGTTCCCATGTTGGCACGACCGTCCCCTCCGACGAAAAAGTACTTCACCCGGGAGCAGGCCAACGCCATGTTGCCGTTGGTCCGCTCGATTGTGACGGACATTTGCGACCTGGCCCAACGCATCGAGCAGCGCCGGCGGCGCTTGCAGCAAAGCCAAGCCACCGGTCGCTCTGGCTTGGCCTTCACCGATGCCCAACTCGAAGAAGAGCAAGCCGCCTGGGAGCGCGAGACGGAGCAGTTCAAAGAATGCGTCGATGAACTCACCCGCTTGGGGGTCGAGTTGAAGGACCCGATGATCGGGTTGGTCGATTTCCCCTGTTGGCGGGACGGGCGGGAAGTATATCTTTGTTGGAAGCTCGGGGAAGCGGAAATCGGCTGGTGGCACGAGTTGCACACCGGCTACGCTGGCCGTCGGCCGCTGTGACGCCCGACGTCAGCCAGCAGGCCAGCCAGCCGAGGGAACAGGGCCGGACGCCCCCCCGCCCTCCGGGCCGGAAGAGACGATCGATCGCGTTGAGACCCAGACCATGCCGACGCTGCTCGCTTACTCGCTATTGTTCGTCGTCGTTGCTGCCGCCTTCATCTTCATCCACTTGATGATCGGCAAGCTGGTTCGGCCCAAGCGGCCCGATCCGGAAAAGCTGACGATCTACGAATGCGGCGAACCCACCGTTGGCAGCGCCTGGGTGCAGTTCGACCTCCGCTTCTACGTCGTTGCCCTGCTGTTCGTGATCTTCGACGTCGAAATGGTGTTCTTCTTCCCGTGGGCCGTCGTCTTCAACAAAGCCAACACTCTGGCTGATCCGAACTTGCCAAAGGAACAACGCATCGCCCTGACCGACGAGATGATGCCGCCCCACGCTTGGCTCGTCGGTTCCCAAGTGTTCGAACGCGGGGCGGCGCTGGTCCAGCGCGAAGACCTACTCCAATCGCTCGACGAGCACACCGGCCCGCTGCGCACCCCGGAGGACCGGCAAGTCAACCCGAATCCTCCGGTCCGTGAGTCGTCCCCGCTGGCGGGCAAGCCGCTGAAGACCGGCACCCCGGCGGAACGGGCGCGAGACGCCGCCGACTCGTTCGCATGGATCGCCTTCGTGGATATTCTTGTCTTCTTCGGCGTGCTGCTGGTCGGGTTCGCTTACCTTTGGGCACGCGGCGACCTGAACTGGGTTCGCAGCACCCTGGGCCAGCAGGAACCGTCGGTCTCGCAAGCGGCTTGAGGCCCCGATCTCGGGCAGAGGACATCACACCCCCCGGCGTATGAGGTGATACATGGGCTGGCTGGAAGGACACCTGAACGAAGAATTCGTCATCACCACGACGTTGGAACAAGCGATTAATTGGGCGCGGGAGTCGTCGCTGTGGCCGATGACTTTCGGCCTGGCTTGTTGCGCAATCGAGATGATGGCGACGGGCGCAAGCCGCTACGACATGGACCGATTCGGAGCCGGGGCATTCCGGGCCACCCCGAGGCAGGCGGACCTGATGATCGTGGCGGGCACGGTCAATTTCAAGATGGCCAGCCGGGTTCGCCGATTGTACAACCAGATGCCCGATCCGAAATTCGTCATCGCGATGGGGGCCTGCACCTGCGGGGGCGGGCCGTATTACAAGTACGGCTACAACGTTGTCAAAGGCGTCGACCTGGTCGTGCCGGTGGATGTGTATGTCCCGGGTTGCCCGCCGAGGCCCGAAGCCCTGCTCGAAGGCTTGATGCGGATCCAGGACAAGGTTCGGGCGATGCGTGACTTGTCCCCGGGCCAGCCGGTGGAACTGCCCATCCCTGCCCGCACCGGGTACGTGCAATTGCCCGAGGAACTTTGGGATCCCGATCCGGTGAAGGCGAAAGAGAAGCAGAACAAGTTTGCCGTCGAGACCAAGGAAAAAGCCAAGCCGGCCAAAGCCTGAGCCGGCGGGTCGGCCGCCCATGTCGGATACCTTCCTCGTCTTTTACTCGAGCCAGATCCCGACCCCGACCATAGCTGCCGTCCGCTCCTTGCTGAGCCGGAGGCGGCCGTGACCATTACCCGGCGGCTCGGGATTGTCGGCGTGGGGCTGATGGGCGGCTCGGTCGGTCTGGCTGCCCGCCGCAGCGGCCAGTTCGACGCCATCCTCGGCTACGATGCCTCGTTATCCGCGTTGCAGCAGGCGACTGCCCGAGGCTGCATCGACCAAGCATGCCCCAATCTGGCGGAGCTGGCCCGCAGCTGCGACACCATCGTCATCGCTGCGCCGGTCAACCTCGTCGCCGACCTCGTTACCCAAGTCGCTGCGGTTGCCCCGCCCGAGACGCTGTTGACCGACACTGGAAGCACCAAGGAACGTATCGTGCGAAACGTGGAGTCGTTGCTCCCGGCGGATCGGCTGTTTGTCGGGTCGCATCCATTGTGCGGCTCGGAGAAACACGGACCGGAAGCAGCACGCGGCGACCTTTTCGACGGCCGACTTGTCTTGCTCACTCCCACCCCGCGGACCACGCCCCCAGCCGTCGCGCGAGCTTCGGAGTTTTGGCAGCGGCTTGGCGGCCGTGTCCAATCGCTCTCCCCGCAAGAACATGATCGGGTGCTGGCGTTGACGAGCCATTTGCCGCACTTGGCCGCGTCCGCCCTGGCCAGCCTGCTGCCGAGCGAGTGGCGAGCCTTTGTGGCCAACGGCTTCCGCGACACGACCCGGCTGGCCTCGGGGGATCCTGCCCTGTGGGCGGCCATCCTCAACGACAATGCGCCACGACTCGCCCCGGTCATACAACAGTTGCAAGCCAGGCTCGATGAATTCCGCTCGGCCCTGGAGACAGGCGACACCGCCGCCCTCCTCCGTCTCCTCGCCGACGCCAAAGGCATCCGCGATGATCTGGGAAGTTGAGATTCGACCCAAGGGCCGCGATCCCCTCCGCGACGACGCTATCGCCAATTACCATTTGCTGACCCACCGCGACGACGGAACCAGCGTGTTCGCCGCTGCCTCCCGTGGGTATCTGCTGGAAGGGCCGGTCGCTGCCGATCACATCCGCTCGTTGGTCGAGATGTTACTCGTCGATCCGATTGTCGAAGAAGCGGTGGTCAGCTCGCTCCAAGAGTCGAATCCCGCGATCGGCCACACCCTCACCGTGCTACTGAAGCCGGGCGTCATGGATCCGACGGCGCAAAGCGTCCTCGAAGTTGCCCGCCGACTCGATTTTGCCCTCGATGCCGTGCGGACTTTTCGTCGCTATCGACTTGGCAGCCTCGAACATTTGGAGATCGTGAAGCGGATCGTCGCCAACGATGCGATCGAGCAGTGCATTCTTGGCCCCCTGAACACGGAGCATCTCAGCCTCGGTCGGCCGTACACGTTCCGGCGAATCACCGTGCCGCTGCGCGAAGCTTCGGACGAGACACTGTTGCGACTCAGCCGTGAAGGACAGCTCGCGTTAAACC
>JAOAAM010000432.1 GCA_026418875.1 Gemmataceae bacterium
CCTGCGACCACCAGAACGGCAGCAAGGTGCGCAAGGTTCGGGGTACATCACCCATCGACACCTTGCTTTGGCCCGATCGTCGCGGCCGGTGCGAAACCCCCACCTGGCGGACATCCATGCCACATTGCCGGGCCCGGGTCAGCATCTCCGTGTTGACGAAGAAATTGCACGATTTTGGTAGTAAGTGCTGGAGGGCGTCCCGGCGGAAGACTTTCAAGGCACAATCGACATCCCGGACTCGGGTGCCGAGCATGAGGCGGATCAGCAGGTTGTAGCCGGCTGACAAGAAACGACGCCGCCAGGGATCTTTTCGATCGAGGCGGTAGCCCACGGCGACGGGAGCTTGACGGGTCAACGGGATCAGCCGACGCAAATCGGTGAGGTCGAATTGGCAATCGGCATCGGTGAAGGCCACGAGTTCTCCGCGAGCCGCTTCAAATCCCGTGCGCAGTGCCGCCCCGTAGCCACGGTTCTTCTCATGGCGAAGCACGCGCACCCTCGGCCGACCCACAGCGGCTGCCTGTGCGGAAGCGACTGTGCTGTCGTCGCTTCCGTCATCGACGACGAGGATTTCGTAATCGTAGCCCAAGCCAGAGAGGGCATCATCCGCCTCGGTGATGGCTTGCGCGATCCCCTGCTCTTCGTTGAATGCGGGAATCACCAACGAGAGGAATGGTCGGTCGCCTGTGTGCCGCATCGGCGTGTCCTCTTGGACGCAAGTGGTCTCACTTCGCCGAAACCGGGCCATCGTGTCAAGGGCGTTCCCACGACGGCACGGGATACTGCTTGCAGGTTTGGCCGACCGGTTTGCCATGCGAAGATTGGGCTTCTTCTTCCCACCTTCCTGTGAACCGCCAAGTTTTCCGAACTTTTCCATCATTTCCAGCATTTCGATCATTTCCATCATTTCCAAGATTTCATCATTTCAGCGATCCAGCGAGCTCAGCCGTCGGGAGTCTCCCGAAGCCGCTGTGATGTAACTGATTGCTCCCGGGAGACTTCGCCCTGTTTGCCACCCATGCCAATCGCCCTCTCATGGTGGTCCCTCCCCACGCACCACCCCCGAACCCGACCGATGCGCTCGGAAGGCCCAAGGGAACTCCTCCGCATCGGCAACACCGAACCACGATCAATCCGAAGTATTGGATGAATTACGATGGACGCAAGCGCGAGCCGCAAATCCAGAAGATTCAAGATTCTGCGGCGAGAAGCTTAGGGCGACAGGCGGGTTTCAACGAAGACGGCACAGGTTCGACGCGGACGCACGGCGACAGCGCAGGTTCCACTCGGACGCTCTCCCACAGCGCAGGTTCAATGCGGACGCACGGCGGCGGCGATGTCGCGTGGGGAGGTCGGACTGCCTCTCGAGTTTGGATCAGCGATTCACCGTCAACTCGGCATCCGGCCGGACCGACGACGGGATTCCCTTGGGCAGCTTCACGACGAGAACGGAGCATGGCCCATCGCGCATGACCTTTTCGGCCACGGATCCCATCAGCAAGCGATCCTTGCCGGTGCGCCCATGCGTCCCCAACACGATCAAGTCGATGTTCGCCTCCCGGGCATACTTGATAATTTCCTGGGCGGGGTCGCCTTCGAGGAGGACATGATCGACCGGGATGTCGGGATTGGCGGGACGGATTTGCTCTAACTGACCGCGCCAATAGTTCTTATCGCCATCCTTTTGTGCGGCGTTGTAGACGTAGAGGATCGTCAGACTCGCTCCGTGGATCTCGGCTTGGGCCACGGCGTGGAAATACGCTTGATTGGAGTAGCTGGAGAAATCGGTCGGGTAAAGAACCTTCCGCACATGAATCATCGGCGACTCTCCATCGTGGCATCGTCCGGTGGAACGAGCGACGGCAATATTGTAGCAAACGTTGTCCGGATTTCCAAGCATTTTGGCAGGGAATGCATTCAATTGCATGATTATTCGGCAAGCCCCCGGAGCTGGGGAAATTTTCCCCACGCAGGATCGCCGGTGACGCCCTTTGTTGCCGGGACTCAGCGGGCAGCGACGGTGGCGCTGAGCCGGCGGAG
The DNA here is from genome assembly GCA_026418875.1 of Gemmataceae bacterium. Classification (GTDB taxonomy): domain Bacteria; phylum Planctomycetota; class Planctomycetia; order Gemmatales; family Gemmataceae; genus CAKZUU01. The sequence continues at coordinate 2,041 of JAOAAM010000432.1, forward strand.
CGAGGTGAGCGCTTCTTGAGTCAGCCGGGCGTCGGCGGCACCCTGCGCGAACTCTTGCAGCAGTTGCCGCGCTTCAGCGGTCCCCAATTGCTCGAGGAGTTCGACACAGCGGATGGCCCGGAGCGTGTCCGGGGCGATGCCTCGGGACTCGATCTTTCGCAAGAGTCGTTCCGCCCGACGGCGGGTCTCCGCTTCAGGCCGGGTTAGGGCGAGGCGTAAAGCCGCCTCCGCCTCATCACGGAACTGCTCCAACTCGCGGGTGGCTTGCTCTCGGATGGCGTAGCGCGGGTGGCTGGTGAGGTTAATCAGTTCATCGATTCGTTGCGCGTTGTCCGCGGATGCAGGCCGAACCCGCTGACGGATCAAGGCGATGGCCTGCTCGGGGGCGGAAGCAAGGTTTGTCATGGCCTCGTAGGCGACCTTGCTATCCACGTGGCCCAAGGCCAGCCAACACGATTCGACCTGACGGTTCGGGAGGATTCGGCTGGCAGTACCCGGGCGGCGCTGCGACAGGTCCCAGACACGGACCGTCTGGTCGTTACTGGCGGAGACAAGGACCCGGGCATCGGGCGATATGGCCACGCCATTCACCGTGCCGGTGTGGCCCTCGAATGCGGGCAGAGGGCTTCCCGAGGCGAGGTTCCACAGTCTGATGGTGCGGTCGTTGCCGGCGGTGATGAGGGTTCGGCCATCGGGGGTGAAAAGCAACGACTTGGAGCCGCTCTCGTGGGGGATTTGGCGTCGGCAGCGTCCGGTTCCCGCTTCCCAGAGGAAGACTTTGTGGTCTTGCCAGCCGGAGCTGGCGATGGTGCGAGCATCGGGGGAGAAGGCCAACGAGCCGACCCCGCCGCCGTGGGTTCCATCGCTGTCTCTTATACACATCT
>JAOAAM010000434.1 GCA_026418875.1 Gemmataceae bacterium
CCCGCCGCAAAGACACCCCTCCCGAGCGCGACCCTTGTTTGAAGGCCCTGCTCGCGTCCGAGGCTCCGGTGATCACCATCGTCGGCAAGACTTGGGATATGCAAGTGACCGACGTGTTGCAGACCAGCCTGGCGGAAAACCTTGCCATGATCCGGGATTCGGTCGCTTATTGCCGGGCCGCCGGCCGGGACGTTTTTTACGATGCCGAACATTTCTTCGATGGTTATCGAAGCAACCCCGACTACGCGCTGCAAACTCTGAAAACGGCCGCCCAGGCCGGAGCACAGGTCGTGATCCTCTGCGATACCAACGGTGGCTCGATGCCCGAGCAGATCGCGCAGGCGGTTGAGCATGTCCGGCGTGAGTTGCCCTGCGACATCGGCATCCACTGCCACAACGACTGCGATTTGGCCACTGCCAACACCCTCGCCGCGGTCCTAAAAGGCGCTACGCAGGTCCAGGGAACCTTCAACGGTATCGGCGAGCGTTGCGGCAATGCCGACCTCGTCGCCGTCATCGCCAACCTCGCCCTTAAGTACGGTCACGAAGTCCTACGTCCCGGGGCCTTGCAGCGCTTGACCGAAACGTCACGCTATGTCTACGAACTTGCAAACATGAATTTCCGGAATAACCAACCCTTCGTCGGCATCTCTGCTTTCGCTCACAAAGGCGGGATGCACACTCATGCCGTCGCCCGAAATCCTCGCCCCTACGAACACATCGACCCCGTGTTGATTGGCAACGAGCGACGCATCCTCGTCAGTGAACTTTCGGGGCAATCGACCATCTTGGCAAAAACCACGAAATATGCCATCACCCATGATCGAGAGACGATGGCCAAAATCCTCAATGCCGTCCAGGATCTCGAACATGCGGGCTATGAGTTCGAGGCCGCCGAAGCATCCTTCGACATTCTGGTCAAACGCCTGATCGGTCAATATCAGCCCTGGTTCGAGCGCTTGCATTATCGCGTCAATATCGAGCATGATCGAGAGCAGCCACCTGTGACCGAGGCGACGGTGAAACTCCGTGTCGGCCGGGTCACCGAACACACCGTGAGCGAGGGTGACGGCCCCGTCAACGCCTTGGACGGTGCATTGCGTAAAGCACTTTTGCCCCATTATCCCAACCTCGGTGAGATGTCGCTGGTCGATTACAAGGTTCGGGTGGTGAATGGGCGCGAGGGCACGGCTGCCAGGGTTCGGGTCGTCATCGAGTCCCGCGACGCTCACGATGTCTGGGGCACGGTCGGCGTCAGTGAAAACATCATTGAAGCCAGCTGGTTGGCCTTGTGCGACAGCTTTGAATATAAGCTGTTCAAAGATCGCGAAAATAACCGCCCTGCACCGTCCAAAAAAGAGATTGCTGCGACGAGCTCCTGATGGCCTCGCATCAGTCAACGCGCCTCTCCGTCATCGAAGGATTCCAACATGCCGACGGAACTCCCGAAACAATATGATCCCAAGCAAGCTCATCAAACCTGCCTCGCGCTTTGGGATGAGCGACGCTATTGGCACAGCCGACCCGACCATCGGCAACCCTATACCATCGTCATTCCGCCGCCGAACGTCACGGGCGCCCTACACATGGGCCACGCCCTGAATAACACACTCCAAGACGTCCTCATCCGCTGGCGCCGCATGCAGGGATTTAATGCCGAATGGCTCCCCGGGACCGATCATGCGGGGATCGCCACCCAAGCCGTGGTCGAACGCCTGATCTACCAATTAGAGAAGAAAACCCGCCATGACCTCGGTCGAGAGGAACTGGTTCGCCGAATCTGGGAGTGGAAAGACCAATACGAAGCTCGCATCCTCGGCCAATTGAAGCAATTGGGCTGTTCATGCGATTGGGATCGGGTTCGCTTTACGCTCGATGATGGGAATAACCGTGCCGTTCGGACGACCTTCTTCAATTGGTTTCGCGACGGTTACATTTTCCGCGGCAAGCGTCTGGTCAATTGGGACGCTCAGTTGCAAACGTCCGTCGCCGATGATGAGACCTACACCGAAGAGACGAAGGGCGGCTTTTGGACCTTCAAATATCCCCTCGTCGATGATACGGGGATGCCCTCGACGCGTGAGTTCATCCGCTTCTCGACCACGCGCCCCGAGACCATGTTGGGTGACACCGCCGTGTGCGTCCACCCGAATGACCCGCGCTATCAACATTTGATTGGTCGGAAGGTATTGCAGCCATTGGTCCAACGGATCATACCGATCATCGCCGACGGCCTGTTGGCCGACCCTGAACTCGGCACGGGTTGCGTGAAGGTCACACCGGCGCACGATCCGAACGACTATGCCTGTGGTCTGCGGCATAAGCTCCCGATGATTAACATCCTGAACCCGGACGGCACGATCAACTCGAATGGCGGCAAATATCAGGGGATGGATCGTTATCAGGCCCGGGAAGCCGTGGTGGCAGACATGGAAGCTCTCGGTTATTTCGAGGGCCGTGAGGACCGCATGATCCCCCTGGCGTACAGCGATCGAAGCAAAACACCCATCGAGCCGTACCTCAGCGACCAGTGGTTTGTTCGCATGGGGGACGACGACGGCAAGCCGGGCTTGGCCCAACTGGCGATGGATGCTGTCACGTCCGGTCGAGTCCGATTCTTCCCGGAGCGGTATCAGCAAACTTACCTCGAATGGCTGGCTGAGAAACGTGATTGGTGCATCAGCCGCCAACTATGGTGGGGGCATCGCATCCCTGTCTGGTACGCCCAATGCCCGGAAGCCGAGCTCCGCCGTGCTTTCGGCGATCGACAGGACGTATGTTGGAAGTTTGACGAAGAGAATGTCCGCTGGATGATATGTTCGCTCAGTGACCTGCCATCGGACCTTCTGGGACCGAAATATCTGCTCGAGCAGGACCCGGATGTCCTGGATACCTGGTTCAGCTCGCAGCTGTGGCCCTACGCGACTTTCGGTTGGCCCGATGATACGCCGGAATTGCGATATTATTACCCGACCAGCACGTTAGTCACCAGCCGCGACATCATCACGTTGTGGGTGGCTCGGATGGTGCTCTCCGGCTTGTACAACGTGGGGGATGTGCCATTCCGGCATGTTTACATCACGCCGAAATTGCTGGATGGCTTCGGCGTGACCATGAGCAAGTCCAAAGGAAACGGTGTCGATCCCTTGGACATCATCGAGCTGTATGGTGCCGACGCCCTGCGTTATCAAATGGTATTTCTCGCCGGTGAGACTCAGGACAGTCGCTTGCCTGTCACGAATGTCTGTCCTCACTGCGGGGAACAGGTGCCCGTGCGGCCAGAGCATATGTACATGCGGACGGCGAAACTCACCTGCCCCAAGTGCAAGGGAGTCTTTCGGCCGGGCGGCCCATGGCCCCATCCCGATCCGAACCTGCCGACGGCGAAGCAAGGGTCCAAGGACTTTGAAGTCGGTCGGAACTTCGCCAATAAACTTTGGAATGCGGCTCGCATGGTGCTGATGAACCTGGAGGGCTACCGACCCGAGGTCATTCGCACCGAGCAGCTGCCGGTCGAGGATCGCTGGATCCTCAGCCGACTAACAAGTGTCACGCGGCGCGTCACGGAGCTTCTCGAGGGCTATCATTTCAGCGACGTGGCGCGGACGTTGTATGACTTCATTTGGAGCGAGTTTTGCGACTGGTATCTGGAGATGGCAAAGGGCCGTCTCAAAGAGGGCGGCGATGTCCGAGCATTGGCCCAGCGAATGTTGGTTGGTGTCCTCGATGGGATCGTCAGGTTGATCCATCCGGTGATGCCGTTCGTCGCCGAGTCGATTTGGCAAGCGTTGAATGAGGCCGCATTCGAGCGGGGCTTGCCCGAGCCGCACCCCGCGACGGAAAGCGTGATGATCGCACCGTGGCCGGATTACCCGAGTGGTTGGCAAGATGAGAAAGTCGAGGGCCGGATCGCCGAGATGCAGACCGTGGTGCGTAGTGTCCGTGAGATTCGGAATCAGTTCATGGTGCAGGAGCGTGAGCCATTGAACGTGGTGGTTCGGTGTTCGTCCGAGTCGGCAGCGAACTTGGCAGAGTTGACACCGTTTATCAAACAATTAGCCGGTGTCGGAACGCTTGAAACCGGACCCGAAGCAGCAAAACCTCAACAGTCCGCGTCCAAAGTGCATCGCGGATTCACCGTCTACGTATCATTAGCCGGGTTGATCGATGTCGAAAAAGAGAAGGCGCGGTTGGCGAAGCAGTTGACAGAGAAGACCAAGCTATTGCAATCAAAGGAAGCGAAGCTGGCAAATGAGAGTTTCGTGGCTCGCGCCCCCGCCGAGATCGTCCAGCAGGAGCGCGACGCCATCGCCGATCTGAAGCAGCAACTCGCAGTGATCGAGGAGAACCTCCGCGACCTCAGCAGTTAACCGACAACAGCCCGAGAGAGAAGCGGCAGATTACGGCTTCTTGTCTCCATCGGCTTTGGTGTTCGGTTGCTTCGGGCCGAACTTCTTTTTCAAGTCCTCGAACATGGCCTTGAACTGCTCGCGGGTCACCCGTTCCGGATCGGGGAGTTTGGCCATTTTCATTAAAGGCCGCATCTGCGCCGGAACCTCGGCCGGGGTGATGACGTCGTCGCCATTGCGGTCGAAGCGGTCGAAGAGCAGGTCCGGGTCGTCGCGCTGGAGTCGAGCGGATTCCTCGGCCGTCTCGGGATTCTCCCAGACGTAGGCGACCCACCCAACCATCATCTCTTCCCAGGTTTGCAGGCCGAACTTGACCGTGGCACTAGGGTCGGGATTATACGGGTTATTCGCCGAGTTATCCCAGTGAGCGACCGCGTGGATTTTCGCCCCCTTGGGCAACTTGAGAGGCTCTTTGAGCTGGTAGACGTTTTGCCAATTGAAATCCCATCGCGGCACACTGAGGAGCGGCTCGCGGCGACCATCGGGGTAGATCACTTCGTAACGGT
>JAOAAM010000438.1 GCA_026418875.1 Gemmataceae bacterium
CCAGCTTCTTGTACATGCGGTAGTAGCTCTGGTAAGTGATTTGGGCGGCGTGCTCGGTCGCCTTGGTGACCGGCACACCCTCTTTGACCTCGACGGCCTGATGCATGCCGTCGCGCCAATGTCGATCCGGCTGGGCTCGGCCCGTCGATTCATCGATCAGCACGATCTTGCCTTCGTGAACCATGTAGTGCTGGTCGCGGCGATAACGGTGGTGCGCCCACAAGGCCCGCTCGACGTGCTCTTGCAGCTTGTCCATCGCGTGAGAGTGCTCGCCGCTGGGGGGGTTCGACCAGCGTAACACCTGGCGACCCGCGTCGGTCAGTTCGATCTTGTGTTTTTTCTCGTCGAGATAGAAATGATGCTGCGGGATCATGCCCCGCGCCACCTGGTCCGCCCAGTGATAAACGGCCGACTCCTCCGCCGTCGCCGGGCGGGTCGGCCCAGCGATGATGAGCGGGGTTCGCGCTTCGTCGATGAAGATGCTGTCGGCCTCGTCCACTAAGGCAAAGTGGTGCCCCCGCTGCACACGGGGGTCGATGTCGCTGGTCTCGCCACGCTCGTCGGCAAACCACGGTTTCCAGAAGGCGATCCCCTGGCTCGGACCTTGCTTCAATTTCAACTTATCGCGGAGATAGTCGAAACCGAATTCGCTCGCCGTCCCATGCGTGATGTCGCACTGGTACATTTGCTTGCGTTCAGGATCGGGCATCCGCTGTTGCAGGAAGCCGACCTTCAAACCCAGCGATTCGTAAACGGGTGCCATCCACTCGGCGTCGCGCTTAGCCAAGTAATCGTTGACCGTGGTGACGTGGACGCCCTTGCCGGTCAGCGCGTTGAGGAACGCGGGGAAGGCGGCGACCAGGGTTTTGCCCTCACCCGTGGCCAACTCAGCTACGGCTCCGTGGTGCAGCACGACGCCCGCGGCCAGTTGCACGTCATAGGGTCTCAGGCCGAGGGTTCGTTGCGCCGCCACACACACCATGCCGAACGCTTCGGGTAGCAAATCGTCCAGCCGTGTCCCACCGCGGGCACGACCCCGGAGTTTCTTGGCCCGAAGCAACAAGTCGCGGTCGTTCAGTTTGCTGAGTTCGGCCTCCCAGTGTCGAATGGCATCGATGGCTAGCGCCGCCCGGGCCAATCGCCTCTGCGCGGGCGTGCCGAAGAGCAGCCGAATTCGGTTCAGCCATTTCGGGCCTAGACGCTTCCATGCCGGCTCCCCACGCCACTCGCCCCGTGCTTCGGCCGACACTTCCTGTTCCAGCATCGCGCCCATGCTTCATGAACCTCCGCGCCCATCGGGCGGCCCGCCCCAAAGTCACCGACGCCTGGTGTCGCCCCTGCCAGCCTGTCCCCGACCGTGCTTCAGCATACCAAACCACCGGGAACAAGGGCAAATCGCCTTGCGGCAGGGGAAGATCGAACCGTGGCCATCCGGCGGCGGCTTAAGCCCATTTTCGGTGATACACTTGGAACAACTCCCGATTTCGGGTGCGTGCATGATTGTGCTGAATCTCCATGCGGCAGCGGTCAACGCGGTCACCTTCTCGGCCGATGGCCGCTGGCTCGTTAGCGCCGGCGACGATGGCGACGTCTGGCTGACCGACCTGCATTGGGAATGCGGCCGGCATCGCCTCGCCTGGGGGGCCAAGTTCGTCTTCGCCGTCGGCTTGTCCCCCGACAGCGAACGCCTCGCCGTCGGAACAGACTCGGGCGTACTGATCCTGCGACATGCCGAGCAGGGCTGGCGACCAATGTTGCAACGACGCGACCATGGCGGCTGGGTCACGTCCGTCCGTTTCGACCCGAGTGGCGACTTGCTGGCCAGCACCGGGAATGACGGTCAGGTCCGACTGTGGGACGCCACCCGCCGACGACGAAGGCCCTGGCGCACCCTGCTTGCCCCCTTGGGACCGCTTCGTTGCGTCCGCTTCTCGCCCGACGGACGCTTCGTCGCCGCCGCAGGTCTTGCTGGCCTGGCATTGTGGCACCCGCTGCGGCCCGAGCCCTGCTTCGTCTACCGCCTCCGTGATGCCCAGGCTCATTCCCTCGACTTCAGTCCCGATGGTCGATTCTTGTGGATCGGCACCACTCGCTCGATTCTGCGGTTGGACACCGAATCGGCACACACGGAAACCATCGTCAGCGGCAACGTGAACCTCTTCCGTTGCCTGCAAGCCTGCCCCCGTAGTGGCTTGCTTTTGCTTGGTCGCGACGATGGCTGCGTGCAAGTGTTGGATGTGAGCGACCCGATGGCACCGGTCGAGCCACTGCCACGCTTGTACCCGTGCCATCAGGCCGCCGTCAATGGCCTGGCCATCCACCCCGACGGCGAAATCGCCGCCACTGCCGGCGACGACAACCGGGTTTGCCTTTGGCCCCTCGATTTCCCAGTGTCCGCCGCCGTCCAGCTTCAATGACCCGGGTTGCCAATCCACCAATTCAAAATGTAACTGGCCACCCCAAACCCGATGATCCCCATCAGGCACAGAACCCAGAGCTTTAAGACCGCCATGCTCATCGAATCCGAGGGCGGCGATGGCTGCGAAGTCGGTGCGGTCATGATCCACTTTCCCTTGCCGTTGACGTAGCTCATTGTATCTCCTCGCTGTGTGAACGTGTTGACACTCTCGTACCTCGGCGATCAGGCGGTCGTGGCACAGTTTCGTCTCGAGGCCGACGCACTCGCCTTCGCCCATGCCCTCCGCCAAGCCCATTGGCCCGAGGTGGTCGACATCGTGCCGGCCTATACCCGCGTCGCCGTCTTCTTCCATCCCGGTCGAACGCGAATCGACCAGTTTCGACAGCGGCTCGCAGAGTTCCTCCCTCTCTGCACATCGTCGAATTTCACCGGCACTCTGCATGAGATTCCCTGCTGTTACGAACTCGGCCCAGACCTCGCCGTGGTTGCCAATGCCACTCGATTGACCTCTGCCGAAGTCATCGACTTTCACACCAGCATCGAGTACACCGTTTACGCCATCGGCTTCACCCCGGGGTTCCCCTACTTGGGTTACTTGCCGCCTCCCTTGTGCGGGGTCCCGCGCCGAGCCACGCCCCGATTGCGGGTTCCCCCAGGAAGCGTCGGTCTGACGGGCCGACAG
>JAOAAM010000472.1 GCA_026418875.1 Gemmataceae bacterium
CAGGCACGAGCAACTCGATCATGGTCGCGGAAAAGTCCATCTCTGACCAGCGGCAAGGTTCGGAGGGTGGCGACAACGAGCGCTGGAACAACAACGGTTGGGACGAAGACTGCATTCGTTGGCACTTCCGCCCGTCGCACGACGCCGACCTGATCATGACCCCGCCCTATTTCAACTACTGGGCTGACCCCACGTCGACGGCCAACATCTGGCGTCGTAACTTCGGCTCGGCTCACCCGAGCGGTATCAACGCCGTGTTCGGCGATGGCTCCGTCCGTCACATCCGTTACACCATCGACTCCGTCGTGTTCATGCGGATGTGCGTCATCGACGATGGCCAGCCGGTGAATCTGAGCGACCTGTAATCCGATCGCAACGCTGTTTTGCTCTCCCACCTCCGCCTTTGCTTTTCGGAGGTGGGAGGGTCTGATCCCAAGGAGTTGACATGAAGCAGAGCTTGACGCGACGAAATTTCATCCTCGGTTCGATCACCGGACTCGGATTGTTGTTGGTCGGATGCAGTGGCAGCGGGAAAGCCCCGAGCACCCGACCGTTGACCGCCGAGGAACTCGAACAAGTGAAGCGCGAGGATAAGCAGATCGAGGACGAAGAGACGACCGGCGGCAGCGGTCAGAAGCCGACGAAGAACTCCCGCTGAACTGTCGGGATTATCGCCGCGTCGAGCTGCGAAATCAAACCGGCCGAAGCTCCCGAACAGACAAGTGTTGTGGGGCTTCGGCCGATGCGTTCACCAGCGACCTTCGTCGCCATCATCCCACGAATCATCGAGTCACACCCATGCGATCAACTTTGTTACGAACCGCGCCCTTCATGGCGTTGCTGGTCGCCGCAATCACCAGCGGTTGCAGTCGCACAGATGGAAAGAAAAGTTCCGACGGGACGGCACCGGTCACCGTGGTTCCCGTGGCCGCCACTTCGCCGACTCCATTGGAAGAGCTCCCCAATCCCCTGTACCAAGCGTGGGCCGATTTCCCCGTTGGCACCACTGTCACGATCAAAGACGTGCATCAACATGGGGAAAACCGAACCGTTTCAACGAAGATCCTGAAACTCGCCGAGTCGACCCCGGACCTCATTGTCGTCGAGGAGCAGATTACGACCTTGCATCCCGATGGCCGCAAGGAGGAAAACCCCCCGATGCGACACGAACACCACCGTATCGCGCGAGTGCCGAAGGGAACGGACCCGAAGTCGATTGGGCGAGGCGGAAAGCCACTCGAGGAGGGCGAGGAGACGTTGAAGACGCCGTTGGGCGAAATCCCGACGCAATGGTACACGCTCAAGGGACGTGTCGAGGCCGGTGACATCTTGCACAAAATCTGGACGAGTCCCGCGGTTCCTGGCGGAACAGTCCGGGTGGAAAGTCGCGTCCCTGCCCTGAACAGCTTGACCGTCGTGGAAGTCACCGAAGTGGTGAAGCCGTCGACGAAAACACCGTCGTCGCCTTGACGTCTGGCAGCTGCCACGTTGCGAGAGCGGTAGAGATCGCCTGATCAAAGTCCTACCCAGAAGGCGTCAACTAGGGCCCGGTTTACTGAAGCACCTCGGGAAGGCACCCTCGCGGTGCCTTCTTTTTTTGTCCCATCCGTTGAACCGATCGATCCGACCACCAAACCGCGTGCCGGTTTCATGGCGCGACCGCGAATTTCGCCCCGAGCGCGAACTCGCCCCCGAACTGATGACGTACTACACGTGTTGCTTTGCGTATTAAAATGTCGTACCATTAACGACGCGTTATCACGCCGTCGGATGAAGGTTGCACTCGTGATGCCGTCGCTTGCTGCTGCAAAGGTGCTGACATCGCTGCGGAGCCTCGCCACCCGCGATTTCTTCCCCGAGTTCAGTGCCCGCATTCGTCGTTGGGCGTATCACCCGCTGGGCGTTTTGCTCTTGGCCACGGTGGTGTCGCTATTGTGTGGATTGTTTCTGCACCCGCGGATGTTTGCCCTTGCCGCCGGATTGCTCGTGGTGATGGGTTTAGGGGTGTGTTGGCCGGCGTTGACGATTCGCGGTGCCACGGCGAGGTGGAGCTTCGAGCAGGAGCGATGTGTCGAGGGCGACCAAGTCATGGCTCGTGTGACGGCGACCAACCATTTGCCTTGGCCGGTCGCTGGTCTGGTGCTGCGCGACTCGGGCACGGAGGCTGCGGTACGGCTGGGCACAATCCCCGCGCGGCAGGAGTTGATTGCCCGCTGGGACTTCGTGGCCAAGTCACGTGGGGAATACCCGGTGGGGATACCGGAGTTGTTGACTGGTTTCCCGTTCGGGTTGTGGCAGGCGCGGAAGCGGGCCTTCGTCGAGAGACGCTTGATCGTGTGGCCAAAGACCTTCCCAGTTGGTCCTCCGCCCTGTCTCGACGGCGACAGCATGATCGAAGGGAGCGTCGCCCGGCGGAAGGTCGGTTCGACCGGGGAGGTGCTCGGAGTTCGGCCGTATCGACGGGGCGACTCGCCGCGACGCATTCACTGGCCGCAATCCGCCCGGCACGATCGCTTGATCGTTTGCGAATTCGAGGCGACGTCACGGCCCGTAGTGCAGTTGGTGCTCGACGCCGATGCCTCCATCCACTCGATCGGGCCGGAGGGAAGTCTCGAATGGGCGATCCGAACGGCGGCCAGTATGGCTCGTGGCTGGTTGGACCTTGGCATCCAAGTTGGTTTGTCAGGTCCCGGCGTGATGTTGGTGCCGGCATCGGGAGCGGGCCAACTTCGCCGCATCATGGACTCATTGGCCCGGTTGCCAAGCGACTCATCGCAGTCCTTGCGCGATCTTCTTGGCTCACCCGTTTGTCGCCAATTCGAGTCCGGCGTCCAAGTCATCATCACCACGGACCGCCGTCGGTGGGGTCGGTCGAGCTTGCGGCAGCGGTGGGTGGTGCTTCGCGCGAGCGCGTTTGGCGCACCGTCGACGTCGTCGGCATCGTGCGATGAACTGCCGCCACGGCTCGCACCATGGCTCTTCCTCGATTCGCCGCAGCGCGTCCCGCACCTGCTTCGCTACGGTTGGTCGGAGGCACGGCATGGTTCGTGACACTTCGCCCCGACTGCGTGCCGTGACGCTGCTGCTGGCGGCGATCACCTATGTCGCAGTCGAGGTTGCGAGCGATCGCGAGGGCATTCCATCGCTTTTCGGCCTGATTTTCGGCGCGTTCTTGCTGCTCGCATCGATCCTCGTGGCGGCGCGTGTTGGCCCCCCCAAGCACGGCCAACGCCTGCCACGGGGGTTGACCTTGGCCCTAGGCGCTTTGCTCGTTGGCCCCCTGTTCATCGAGCCGCTGCTTCGTGACTGGCTACAAGTGGGCTTGCCGCTCGAATTGCAACTAGTGCACGGATTGCGGAACATGGGAATCGCCCTGGCGGCTTTCGCAACTTGGCCGATCTGTCTACGTTCGGCGGGCGTTGTCGCCCTGTTCAACATTTTGTTTGTGAGTGCGATGGGCGATCAGAAGCCCATCCCCTATCTGCTGACGCTTTGGGCGGTGGTGGGCAGCTATTGGCTGGTGCTGTTCCACGCGTCGCAGTGGCAGCAGGCATCGACGATTCAAGGGGTTTCCGTGGTGCGTCGAACGAGCTTGCAATTCCCGCTGCGGCCCTTGCTGGTCTTCGGGGCCTTGGCGGTGATCGCAGGGGTGGTTGCCGTCGTGGGTCCGCGCCGGGTCCAAATGGTTTTGGGCGAGTGGCTGCCGACCTCGGGTGGCACGGGTGATTATGACCCATTCAGCCGGGGCGGGGTCAACGACGGCGATGAGGAAACTGCCGGCATGAACGCGCAAGCCACAGGTTTTGTCGAGTCCGACCTCTTCCTCGACAGCCCGGATCCGGCGTTGTACGACGCGGTCAGCGACATGTACGGTCCACCCAAATCCCGGCAGCGACAACTGGAACGAATGATGGCTCTGGGCAAGGCCGACGTGCGTGAGTTGCCGGGCCGCCCCCCAGACAACAAGCGCCCCAGCCGGGAGTTCGACACACTGAGGCAAGGTCCGAAATCCCCGCGACGAGCCGAAGACCAACCCGCCCGCGCCTTATTCGAGATCGAGGGACCAACGCCGCTGCATCTCCGCGTGGAAGTTTACGGTCAATATGCCGGTGGTGTGTGGCAGACAGCCGAGCGGCGGGTCTGGTCGAAGCGGTTCGAGGTGGAGGCAGGCTCGGCATGGATGCGGCCCATCCAACGTGACCCGTTGCTG
>JAOAAM010000477.1 GCA_026418875.1 Gemmataceae bacterium
GGATCGTCACGATCGATCATTTGCCAGCCGAGGTGAGCGGCAGAACTTCGGCCGGCCAGACTGTTCCCGCCTCGTCGGGGGGCACTTCCCGCCAACGCGAGCGCCTTAGCCGGGATGAACGCCTCCGACGCCAACGAGACGAACTCATCCGAGCCTTGGCAGAGGCCAAAGGCAACAAAGCGGAGGCCGCGAGGGCGTTGGGCATTCCGCGAAGCACCCTCTTAAGCCGGATGCAGAAGTTTGGACTGGGTTGAACGCCGAGCCGCCCCGGCGTTACTCGTCTGCCGCGAGCGAGGCACAGACGATCTCTCGATCATTCCGAGCAAAAACGCATTTCATGGCGAAGGCGGGGTGCGACCAAACGACGGGCCGATTCACCAACCCGTTGGTCGGTTCCAGCAAGGGGACCCGATCGAGTTCCTCGTATCCGTCGGGGGACAGCCGCGCGAGGATCAATTCGCCATGCTCGTTGAACAGGAAGAACCGATCTTCGTGAGCGACGAGAAAAGCGTTGCCCCATCGCTCCTCTTTGGGTTTGCCGCGGGGGCTTGTGGCCAACAGCGATCCCCACAGTCGCTCGCCGCTGTCCATTCTCAGGCAGCGAAGTTGACCGTAACTGCACACGCCGAAGATGTATCCGTCTTTCAGCATCGGCGTGCTCATGATGCTGTGCAATCCTTCGGTGCGTCGCTCGTTGACGTTTTCCTTGGCACGCCAGAGGACTCGAGCCGCGGGCTGGTCTTGTGCCAATTGCAGCATCATCGGGCCGTTATAAAACGCCGTCACGAACAAGCGGTCGCCGCTGACTCTCGGAGTCGGCACGGATAGCCCGGATCGCAGTTTGAATGCCACGGTCCAGTACTCTTTTCCCGTCGCTGGATCGAGGGAACTAATGCCCTCGGGATGCCACACGATCAACTGCCGGTTCTTGCCGACTTCCGCGATGACGGGGGGAGCATAGCCGCATCCATGACCATCGTCCGTCGTGGCCAAGCTGCGCCAGACTTCTTTTCCCGTGGCCGAATCGAAAGCGACGACCAAGCTGTCGCGGTCGCCACCGACCAGGCAGATCAAGCGCTCGCCATCCAGTAGCGGGTGGCTGGCATAGCCCCAAATGGGCACCTTCGCACCAAACTCCTTCGGAAAATTGCGCTGCCAGATCGGTCGACCCGTTTCGGCATCCAGACAGAACAAGTCGCCCATCGTGCCAAGTGTGTAGACACGCCCTTGCGACACGGTGGGAGTGCACCGAGGTCCGGCGGCGTAGCTGACTTTGTAAGCACAGTCGTATTCGTGAACCCAGATCGATTTGCCGGTCTTCGCATCCAGGCAATGCACCCGCTCTCGGCCTTCGAGTACCGTACTCGTGTCGAACGGGTTGCCTGGCGGTTTCGCCTTCGGAGATCGCACCCAATCGGTCACGAAAACTTTCCCCGCGGCGACGGCCGGTCCGGCATATCCCTGCGCCACCGGGGCACGCCAGACAATCCGCAATCCCTCCCGGGGTAACCGCGCCACGATGCCTTGCTCGCGCCAGACACTGTCTCGTTGCGGGCCGAGCCATTGCGGCCAATCGTCTGCTTGCAAGACGATTGGCGTGGAAAGCAGGATCGCAAGACTTG
>JAOAAM010000598.1 GCA_026418875.1 Gemmataceae bacterium
CAAGTCTCATCGAAGCCGAAGAATAATGACCTTCCTGCACCAACGAACGCTTGCACGACCAGCGGGTGCAAATCCTGTTCTGAGTCCCCCACGCCCCGGCGGGCGAGCATCTGCGGGTGGGTCGCGAGGACTTCCGCTGTCGGCTTGGGCCGATAGCCCGAGGCGGCGAAATACAACGGTGCCAAGCCGCTCCAGATCGCCGCGTTGTCGGCGTCCTCCGCCGCCAACCGGAAGATCGGATGTTGCATGCCGATACTGCTGAGCCGCAGTCGGTAGCCGGTTGTGAGTCCCAATTGCAGCAGGTCGCGTTCCCTCGGGTCAGGGCGGTCCCCCGGATTGCTCGGCTGGATCGGTAAGACATCGCCCAGGGGTGTGTCGAAATAAGCATGAGGCATCGACTGCTCGCCGGCCAAGGCCAACAGGCCGCCGCCTCGTTCCCGGACGAAGTCGCGGAGCCATTCCAGATGCTTTCGACCCATCATCGGGTGATCGGGGGCAACGTCTCCTAGGATGACGACGTCGTAACCGAATAACTCATCCCTTGCCGGCATCTCCGCCAAGGCGCTGCGATCCTGCATGGCGAAGTCGCGGTCCGCATCGACCAGCAGGACTTTCAACTGAATGCTGCGGTTTCCTTGGGCCGTCGCCGCTTCACGTTCGAGCAACGCCTTCACATAACGGTACTCGTAACGCGGATATCCCTCGATGTAGAGCACCTTCACCGGTTTCGCATCGAAAACGTGGACCAGCTTCTCGACGCGGTTATTGTTTTTATCCGTCTCGTCTGGCTGTTCAGGCACAGTGATCACGTAGGTATGATCGCCCGGTTCCGTGGGAGATGTGGTCAACCGCACCCGGACGGGTTGATTCGGATCGAGATCGACCGTCGCCCGTTTTAACTCGACGAGGCTGCCGTCCGGTTTCTTCTCCCAGAGCACGGCTGGGACCGAGCTTGCCGAGATTCGACCGCGGATCGACACGCGAACGTCGAACACCAGACGATCACGAACATTCACGGTGTCCTCGGCTTGGAGATCGTGCAGGAACAAATCACGCGGTTCCTGAGCGTCGCCCAATCCCACCAGGAATAGGGGGACGTCGGCCCGTGCCGCATGTCGCGCCGCTTGGACCAGGTTCTCGCCATCGGTCGTCACGCCGTCGGTCAGCATGATGATGCCGCCCAGTGAGCCGCCGCGGAAATCGTTGAGGATCGACCGCACTGCTCCGCCCAAATGTGATGATTCGCCTAGGGCACGCAGGCCGCGGATCTGCTGTAGAGCGGAATCGGCTCCGGCGGCGTCCGTGATCTCCGCCAACCGCGTCACGCGACTATTGACTTCGTAGAGGTGGATCTTGACCTGCCTCCGTCGAAGCAAATCATGCAGCCAGTCATTCGAGGTCCCGGCGATGAGTGCCTTCGCGAGGTTCAGCCGCGTGGGCGTCTGCCATTCTTCCAGGTGCTCACGGAGTTCGGCCAGTTCGGAGGGCGCGGCTCCCTCACTCTGTCGTTGTTGCAACCGTTGCCGCAGTTCGGTGATCGTCGGGGCGGCCATTTGTCGCCATTGTTCGGCCAATTCTTCTGCCCGTTGCCGCACCTCGGCATCCTGAAAATCATCGGCAGTGCCGAAGCTGCGGGAAGTGTCGATGACGAACGCCACATCGGGCCATCCCTCCCGCTCAAAGGATAGGCGGAGGTGCGGCAACAGCCCCACCAGCGTGGCCAAGAACAACCCCAC
>JAOAAM010000604.1 GCA_026418875.1 Gemmataceae bacterium
ATTCTGCCGATACGTCCAAATCGACACGCAAGCCATCGACGGAGCCACGACCTACCCCAGTTCTCCCGGGCAATTGGAGCTGGGCCGAATGTTAGTGGAGGAATTGCGCGCTCTTGGGCTGCATGACGTTGAGCAAAGTCCTCATGGCATCGTCATGGCCACCATCCCGGCCCGTGGCTGCCCCAACGCCCCCACGATCGCCTGGCTGGCCCATCTCGACACTTCCCCCGAAACTTCCGGTCGCGCGGTCAAGCCGATCATCCACCGGCATTACGACGGCAACGACATCGTTTTGCCCGGCGATCCCCGGCAAGTGATCCGCGTGAGTGAGAACCCCGACCTTGCTGTGCGAAGCGGCCAGACAATCATCACCTCCGACGGCACAACGTTGTTGGGAGCGGATGACAAGGCGGGCGTGGCCGTGGTGATGGAGGCCGCGCAGCGTTTGTATACCGAGTCGGACCGCCTCCACGGACCGATTCGCCTGTGCTTCACCTGCGACGAGGAAATCGGCCGGGGCGTCGATTTTGTCGATCTTGAAAAACTCTCGGCTCTCGTGGCGTACACCCTGGATGGTGCCGGCGTGGGAGAAATCGAGACCGAGACATTCTCCGCCGACAAGGCGACTGTCACGATCACCGGAGTAAACATTCATCCGTCGATCGCCAAAGGCCGCATGGTCAACGCCGTGCGGCTCGCGGCCATGTTCGTCGACCGCCTGCCCCGGCAGGCGCTCTCGCCGGAAACGACGGAGAAACGCGAGGGCTTCATCCATCCCATCTCCATCGAGGGCGGCGTTGGTCAGACGGTAATTCGATTGTTGCTTCGAGACCACGACACCCCGAAGTTGAACGAGCAAGCGGAACTCCTACGTCAGATCGCGCGGCAACTCGAATGGGAATTTCCGCGGGCTAGGATTTCGGTGGAGATTGAGAAGCAGTACCGGAACATGGCCGACGGATTGCGTCGAGAACCTCGCGCCGTGGCGTTGGCGGAGCAAGCCGTGCGGCGGGCGGGGCTGACCCCCGTCTTCCCGGTCCTTCGCGGTGGGACCGACGGGGCACGCTTGACCGAGTTGGGGCTTCCCACGCCGAACCTCTCAACCGGTGAACACAACCCTCACTCGCCTTTGGAGTGGACTAGCTTGGAGGACATGGAGTCGGCCGTGGCCGTCCTCCTGAACCTCGCCGAGCTGTGGGGCCGAGAGCGCGTTTGAAGCGGGAGCCTCATCGCACGACCCGCACGATTGATACGACCGGCAGAACCGGTCGTGTTTCGCCATTTTTCCCCATTTCTGCCGACATTCTGTCTTTGAAGCGAATGGCAGATTGGTTTGAATATCCGTCGTGATCGTGCAACCGGACTGTGCCCAGGTGCCGTTCCATGAACAACGCGGACTCATTGGTCCTTGAATACTTGGTGTCTCGTGCGGGTTTTGCGGGGCATCAGATTGAGCATCTCCGCCGTTGGTGGCAAGCCACGGCGGCGGAAGAAACGCTCCTGGGATTCTTGCAACGTCAGGGCCTTTTGTCCTCGCCCAGCATGCAAATCTTCCAGCAAATCGCCGGGGGCCACCTGACTCGGGGCATGGGCTTCACCTTGCTTGATCCGCACGAGTTTTTGCAAATCCGGCGGCGTTTGCCCGAAGTGACGGCAGCGTCCGAAATGGACCCGAAAGCCACGATGACCTTGTTCGGCTCGGACGAAACCGCCCCGGAAATGCCGAGACTCCCCGTCTCTCCGGAGCCGCCTCGGATCGGCGGATTCCTGGGAAAATACCTGCTGACCGAGTGGCTAGGCAAGGGGGCGAACGGCAACGTCTTCCGCGCACTGCACCCCACCCTGCATATCCCCGTCGCCATCAAGGTGCTGAATGCCGGAACCGGCCACGACGATCATCAGCGGCTGGAGCGGCTTAAAATCGAGGCTCGACTGCTCGCCCGCTTGAACCACCCGAACATCGTGCGAGTCTACGACTTCGAGGACCACCCCCAGTACCCATTCCTCGTCCTCGAACACGTCAACGGTCCGTCGCTGGCGGAGTTGATCGAGCAATGCGGCCGGATTCAACCGGATCGAGTCATTCGCCTGGCAAAGCAACTCGCGGAGGGCCTGGCGGCAGCACATCGGCTTGGCGTCGTCCACCGCGACATCAAACCGGCAAATGTGCTCCTCACCCGGACGGGCGAGGTGAAGTTGGCCGACCTGGGGCTGGCGATAATGCGGCGGATACCAGGGAGCTTCGGTGGAACGGCGAGCGGGGAATCGGTCTCACGGGGGGGGACGGCGTTGTACATCGCACCGGAGTTGGTGACTTCGGCTTCCCCGCCGGACGAACGCAGCGACATGTATTCGCTGGGGGCCACGCTCTTCCATGCCCTGACCGGCCGACCTCCCTTCGAGGGCAGCGATCCTTGGCAAGTCATCGAAAATGCGGTGAAACAGGCACCGCCCTGTCCACGTCGATTTGTGCCCGACTTGCCGCCCGACCTGGCGGAACTGGTGACCCGGATGTTGGCCAAAGATCCCCTGTGCCGACCCTACTCGTTCGTGAACCTGTTGCTGGAGCCGGTTTTTTCCGGCACCTTACCGCCGGCGCGGCCCATCGGCTCGGGCTTGTGGACCAAGTTGATGCAGCGCTGGTGGCGTCGACAACGGCGATTGCAAAGTGTTTGATCGAACAGCCGCACTCGCCAGCCCACGATGGTCCCATGATGGCTGAGCAGAGAGCGCGACGCATAAAACTTCGACAACTCGCGCTGCAATGACGGAGCGGCAACGCGAGTTGTCGTGTCTTGTTTGGCCGGTCGATTCACCGGATTACTTATCGAGGACGACGCCGACGAAGGTCCAGCCGTCGCCATCGTCTCGGCCAAAAGCGCCCGCCGGGGCAAGATACTTGGTGATGGAGGGGTACGGCGGGAGTTTCCGGCCATCGGCACGCATCCGGCCCGTGTCGGTGTCCTTCAGCACTTTCGTCAGCAACCATCCGTAGACCGACGCCACGCGATCGACCTGGTTCGACTGCATCATCTCGTAAGTTGCTTGGGCGGCGACGTCGGTGCGGAGGAAGCCGCGGAAGCTGCTCGGCCCCATCCCCAAGCGGGCTAACTCTTGCATCATCCGCTGGTAGTCGGGGGTGTCGGCGAGCTTCTGCGAGTTGGTCAGCACTTTCTCCAGCAGGCCGAAATGGGTCGCGATGAAAAGGTGGCCTCGTGTGACGGCGATGCACAAGCCGGGCACGTCCACCTTCGCCGGTTTGCCGTTCTTCCGCTGCTTCACTCGCGCCTGGTATTCCCAAACGGTGATGTCGCCGAATGGTTTTGCTTTGAAGCGGCGATCTGTTTCAAAGCACTTCCGGACGGCCTCGCGGAGGATGGCCTCGTCCTCGGCGCTCTGCGCGGGGATGCCAACGAGGTAGCGCTCGCACTTCGGTGCGGCGGGGAGGACCGCGTCGTTGATGAGGGTCACCCGAGGTTGTAGCCGCCCGATGATGTCGCGGCGGATGTCCACCTGCGGGCCGTCCTTGTCATCCCGCACCGAATCCATGATGGCTTTGAACGTCCCCGGCGGTTCGTCCGTGACTCGCTCGAAGAAGGTGTCGAACGAATCGAAGGCATTCACCAGGTCCAATCCGAAGGTCAGATAACCCGAAAGCTCGGCGGGAACCCACTCGTCTGGCGTGACGGGGGCCACATTCGGGAAACGAGCCATCCGCATGGCGCCGGTGAAAGGATTCGGTGAGTGCGTGCTGACACGGATAAGCATGTCGGTGGCGTTGCTGCGGAAGGCGATCACCCCACCCACGCCTTTGATGCCGTCCACCCCCTCCTTCCGCATGACCTGAACCAGGTTGTCGCCCTTCACTTTCTTCATTTCGGGGAAGTAGATCATCAGGGCTTCCATACGTGTGGTCGGTTCAAAGTAGAACCGAATCATTTCGGTCTCGCCGGGCAGCGGCTTGCTCTTGCGTCGGATCGCCTGAAAGGCGGGCACATTGGACAAGCGGTTCGTCACCGTCCCTACCCATCGGGCCAGAAGCCCTTGGACCGTGGGCAGATGGTCGCTGATGACGAGGAGGGAATCTTTCAAACCGTAGACCAACTGCACGCGGTTGGGAAGTTGAGCGACGATGGCCTGCATACCACCGTCGAGCGTTCGCCGATCCCAGCGAGCGCCTTTTCGTTGCAACTGTTGGGCGATTTCATTGAGCAGGGCTTGTGCCTGCGGGATTCGCCCGGAGATATCCAGCGTCAACAGATGGGAGACTTCAGTGGGACTGACGAGAA
>JAOAAM010000645.1 GCA_026418875.1 Gemmataceae bacterium
GGCCCAACAGGGTCAGGCCGATGTACCCGGCCCCGGCCCCCATGCCCACGGCCACGGCAAAAATCACGAAGGCGGTGTCTCGCGTGTCCTCGACCACCGTGCGGAAGCGGATGATCGCTAAGGCACCCACCAGGCTGAACGCCCGGGCTTGATTCTCGCCGATGATCAACGTCACCATGGCGATGAGGACCGACAACATCACCAAGGTCGCCATCAAACTTTGCACGCCGGGATTGCCGCGGCCGTGAGTGACTCGGTAAATCGCCGCCACGAAGATGCCCAGCAGCAATGCGGCCAGCAGGCGCACCACCAGAACGTTCCAACTCAGATTCGCGTCCCAAGCGAACAGGCCACGGAGGGTTTCAGGCACTGGCGGCTCCTCGGCACGGTGCCCCAATCCCCCAAATCTCGCAGCAACGCCGGTACTTGGAGGCCGACGTCGGCGTCAACTGAAAGTCGATCAACGCTTGCTTCAAGAAAGCCGGGAGTGCCAAGCGGAACTTCAGCTCGAAGATCACCTGACCCGGGAAAAGCTCACGCCCTTCGGTCACGGTGAGCAGCGACCAATCACCGCATGGTTGGCCTCGTATTTGCCGATCCATCGTCACGCGAATCGGCGCCCCGTCGGCCGACACGCCGATCCAAGCATGCCGGCGGTACATCAAGCGACATGCGGGAATCAGTCCGCGTTGCAGCACTTGGGCGTGAAACCAGCGACCAGGCCATTCGGCGGGCGAAGCAGGCGCAGCGAGCAGGGGCAGGGTCGCTTCGTCGATGGCGCTTCGCTTTTTCCACACCCGATCGCCAGTTTTTGATTTTCGCTCCAGGAAGACTTGCGGATGCTCGCCGTACCGGCGGATGCGAAACTTCCGCCGACGATAACCCGGAGCGCGTTGATACACATCCCACGATGGCGTATCGGTGTACAGGCTCACCGTTTGATACGCACCCTCTAGCGATGGCTCTCCGTGCGGATCGCGGAAAAACCGGTCATTCAACCACGGCTCGATGGCCCGAGCTTGCTCTTCGCTCATGAGGAATTTCAATTCGTACGAAGGCAACGGCCGTAATTCCGAACCGCGGAACGACGGTGACAGGATGGCCTCCGGCGGTGGGATTCGCTGCGGGTGCGGGGACTCGCCGCCGCCCCTTGTTGGCTCGCTCCCCGAATCCTGCCTCATCGATGCCCCCCCTCGGCGCGTTGCGATGTGGAACGATGGTCATCGGCCTGACGTTTTCATCGACGAATCGGCCGCGGCTTCGTGACCAAGTTCAAAATACCCTCGGCGATTTGCGACTCGTCGATCGGGCGGTCACTCGCCGGATTCGCCTCCCGGTGAAATTGTCGTGACAACTCGATCAATTCCGCCGCGGAGACGAGACCATCCCAATTCGCGTCGCCCCGGCGCAACAACGCTCCTGCGAGGATGGCACCCGGGCTGAGCGGGCCAGCGGCGGGGCGTTGTCCGGGGCGGGCCAGAAGTTCATTGATCGAGTCGGCAAGCCCACGCTCCGACCAGCCACGCGGATCTTCCGCTTGCTTCGCC
>JAOAAM010000687.1 GCA_026418875.1 Gemmataceae bacterium
ATCAAGACATGCTTGCCGGCCCGCAGGGCGTCCCGGGCCGCTTCAAAGTGTCGATCGTCCGGCGTGGCGACGCAGACCGCATCGACTCCTGATTCGAGCAGTCGTTGGCATGAGCCAGGTTCGGTGAAGCTCTGGAAGTCGGTGAGAACACCGGATTCTTTCAGTTTGGCCGCACGCTGTCCCGTCCGACTTGCAACCGCGGTAAGTCGAACATCGACCAAACCGAAATCTCGGCGATACAGACCGACCCGCTGAAGTTGTTCGAAGACGGGGCGGTAGGTCTCGTCGAAGATCATCCCCAAGCCGACCATGCCGACGCGAAAAAGCCGCTGTTGTGTTTCTGCGGGACGATGGGCGGTGGACGATTCGGGATGCATGCGAAGCTCCACGGAGGCGGCGGACGGCTGGTGGGGCGCTCGACGATTTAGGGACAACGTCGGCCTCGGTCAACCGGAGACCGATTTCCAGGTTTAGCCGCTGAAAAGAATCTGGCCGGGGCTTCGTGTTCAGCACGAAATTGAACATAACGGCGATTATCGGACGTTCCTGGGATCTCGCGGAATGGCGATCGGGTTCGGGCGCCGGCGGCACAACGTCCGATAATGCCCCTTATGTTCAATTCCGCAGCCACGTCGTCGACCCCCGAGGCGAATGACGAAATGCCGCAAAATCCCGCGATTTCCCGGCGATTTTTGCACTTGCTGCCTGTCTGCGGCTTGCGGTACGATGCCGCCGCGAATGCGAATCGCAAAGTTCGTCAGGGTGTCTAGTGACTAGGCCGCGTACCACGCTCTTGGAAGCTTTGGCCGTCGCCACGGCTGGAGTCATCGGATCTGCCTTGATCCTGACCGCGTCGGCTCGGATCGGCGGCACGTTCGACGAACTTTTCTACCTCGATGCTGGCTTGGAGCACTGGCGGACCGGCAGCAATTTTCGCTTGCTCGCGGCGGGGACAATGCCTTTGCCCGTCGACGTGGTCACCCTCCCGGTACACGTCTGCGAGCGACTCTGCGGCGAACCATGGGCCATCCACAAGGAATTCCTTGCCCTGCTGAAAATCGCCCGGCTCCCGACTCTTGCGTTTTGGTGGCTCCTGATTCTCTTCGGTTGGCGGATCGCTCGGGATGCCGGTGGTCCCATGGTTGGGTGGATCGCCGCTGTGTTTCTGTGCCTCGAGCCGAACTTGCTCGCCCATGCGGGGCTGGCGACGACCGATGTCGCCTTCACCGCATGCCTGCTGCTCTTCGCACACTTGTACGCCCGTGGTCGGGGCCAGTCGTGGTTTCGCCGGATCATTCTCCCCTCCCTCGCTTGCGGACTTGCATTCTCGGCAAAGGCTTCCGCGATGCTCTTCGTGCCGATCGTGGTGACCGCCATTGAATGCGCACCGATCCTGGAGCGAAGCCCGCCGTGGCACGACACACCGATCCATCGCGGCATCGCAGACATCATGCGACAGCGATCGTTCTGGCGAGACGCGTGCTGTGTGTACCTGCTCGGTGTGGGACTCGCGTATGTATACTGCGGGTCCGATTGGCGAGCACATCCGAAGATCATTGCAGCCGCGTCGAACCTGCCGCCAGGGCGCTGCCGCGACCTTTGCCTTTGGCTCGCCGAGAACCTCCGGATTTTCAACAACGCCGGCGTGGCTTTCTGGTATCAGATCCAGCACAACCTCCGCGGCCATGGCAGCTACATCCTGGGCCTGTCTCTTATACACAT
>JAOAAM010000692.1 GCA_026418875.1 Gemmataceae bacterium
TATAAGAGACAGACCGGGTCGTATTTCATCGACTCGGCCACGGATCATCGCACCCCGGTCCGGTCGTTCCTGCGACGGTTGGACGGTTCCTTGGTCCGCGTGTTGGACAGCAACCCGGTCCATCAACGTGACGAGTTCGCCTTGGGGAAGTTCGAGATGGTCAAAGTCCCCGCTCGGGACGGTTTCGTGATGGAGGGAAGTCTGCTTTATCCGGTGGACTTCGACCCGTCGCAGAAATACCCGGTGTGGTTCATGACCTACGGCGGTCCGCACGCCCCGACCGTCAGCGACGCCTGGCAGTTCCGCGTGCTCGATCATGTGCTGTCGTCCTTGGGCATCATCGTTTTCCGCTGCGATCCCCGGAGCGCGAGCGGCAAGGGAGCGGTGTCGGCGTGGACCGCTTACAAACGCTTGGGCATCCAGGAACAGCAGGATGTGGACGATGCCATCGATTGGCTCATCGCCAAGCACCCCTTCGTGGATGCTTCGCGAATTGGCATGAGCGGCGGGAGCTATGGGGGATTCTTGACTGCCTTCTGCATGACCCACAGCAAGAAATTCGCCGCGGGCATCGCTGCCTTCCCCGTCACGGATTGGCACCTATACGACAGCATTTCCACCGAGCGATACATGGACCTGCCGTCCAAAAACGCCGAGGGCTATGCTCAAACCTCGGTGGTCCGGGCCGCCAAAAATCTTCACGGCAGGCTGCTGCTGATTCACGGATTGATGGATGACAATGTGCACGTCCAAAATTCGATCCGATTGATCGAGGAATTGCAGAAAGCGGGCAAGCAATTCGAGATCATGCTGTATCCGCAGGCACGGCATGGGGTCGGCCGCGGTTACGGTCTTCACTACCAGACCTTGCAGCTTGACTTCATCCGTCGGACCATGGGACGCTGACACCCGTGGCCCGGAGAATCAAGGGAATGAGCGGTCGGTCAAGCCACAATTAAAGCGGAGGCTGTGGTAGCCGAAATACTCTAGCAATTCGCCGTCGGGCCGATACGCCTCGTAGCGAATCGGCAAATTGGTGTTACGGTCGAAATAGACCAACGTTCGGTGCGGGGCGTCGCGCTGGGTCGCCTTGGGATCGGTGATCTGGAAAACCAAGCACGGTATTTCGGCCCAGACCGACTCGGCGAATTGGATGGTCGCCGCGGCCGCGGCCTCGCCCTCGCTCGACATCCGCCCCAGCCCAGCCTCCAACTGCGACACGAGGTTCGCAATCCCGGCTTCCGTGATCGCGTGCCGCGTGCCCTGCATCGCCCTCGGATCCTGGGGATCGATCAGCACATACCCAACGAGACCCAAGGCCCCGCCGTTCTTGGCGCGCATCTTGCCCTGGTTTCGTCCGCTCACAAACGATGCCTCGCGCCCCTGCGCCGACCGAGGTGCTGTGAATTTCAAGTAGACGCTGAACGGCGTGCTACGGACTCGCATCGCGGCGACATGTTCCTCTTGGAGTTGACCATTGATCCGCTCCCGCTTGACGAAGGTGCACTCGTAATCATGCACTTGTTGCAGGGTCGCCCTGGCCGCGCTCACCCATTGCTGAAAATGCGCGACTCGACTGGGACGAAACTGAATCGCATCGGTGTTATTGTTCCCCGGTT
The DNA here is from genome assembly GCA_026418875.1 of Gemmataceae bacterium. Classification (GTDB taxonomy): domain Bacteria; phylum Planctomycetota; class Planctomycetia; order Gemmatales; family Gemmataceae; genus CAKZUU01. Next base: position 1,620 of record JAOAAM010000692.1, read on the forward strand.
CATGCGCGGATCCAATTGAGAACCACGACGCCGTCCCCACGAAAGTCAAAACGAGGACGCTCCACCACCGGCAAACCCATTGGCACGTTTCCTCGAGGCTCCCCAGCGACGCTGTCACACCAGGTATCCACACAGCGAACATCTCCCCGCAATACATCGCAAGCGTTGACTCAGTGATCGTGGCTAGCCAAGTGCCAACCAGCATCCAAGGCAAAAGACATGCCATGCCCGAAAATTTGCCGGGATAGGTTCCTGGTTGACGCGGCTCTCCCATCTCTCGTCGGCGGATCGGTAAGATTGACATTCCACTGGAAATTTTTTCAAGACGGGTTGCGATCATGCCGACCGCGCTGCGACTTCGGACTATCGTGTCCGCACCGTTCGAGGAAAACAGTTATGTCGTCGGTCGTGAATCGGGGAACGAGGTCGTGGTCATCGACCCGGGGTTCGAGCCGGATTTGATTCTTGAATTCGTTCGAGATGAGGGGCTGAACGTCGTCGGCATTCTCAACACACACGGCCACGCCGATCACATCGCTGGGAACACGATGCTGAAAGAGGCGTTCCCCGAAGCCCCCCTCATCATCGGCCACGGCGACGCTCCGATGTTGACCAACCCGGAGTTGAATTTAAGTGCGTCGTTCGGCCTCGAGGTCGTCAGCCCGCCAGCAGATCGGCTCGTGACCGAGGGCGAGACGGTGGACATCGCCGGATTGGAATTGAGCGTCCTGGAAATCCCGGGCCATTCGCCCGGACACGTCGTCTTCGTGTACCGTGGTCTGCAAACGGTTGTCTTCGGCGGCGATGTACTGTTTCGCGGCAGCATTGGCCGAACCGATTTCCCCGGCGGAAGTTTCGAGACGCTTGCCCGGGGGATACGGCAGAAGCTCTGGATCCTGCCCGCCGAGACCGTCGTCTACCCAGGCCACGGACCGGCGACCACGATCGGTCACGAACGTCTGATGAATCCGTTCGTCGCGGGAGACTCCTGATCGGCAAAACAAAAAAAGCGCGGCTCGGCGGCCGCGCTCTTCGTGCTCCACGATGTCCTGGTCCGGGCGGGTCGGCTACCCGTCAGACTTTTTCTCCTCCTTCTTCTCGCCCTGCGGAGCGTCGGGCTTCTTTTCACCCTCGGCCGGAGCGGCGGGCGGCGGGTCATCGTAGCCCCGTTCGATATGCACACC
>JAOAAM010000700.1 GCA_026418875.1 Gemmataceae bacterium
ACCGTGTTCTGGACGTGTTGGCCGCACGATCGTCGGTGACGCCGGGTGAACCAGCCATCGTGGTGGATGCCGGCTCCGCGGTGACGGTCAACCTTCTCGAATCCGATGGTTCGTTTGGCGGCGGGGCTATTTTCCCGGGTCGCCGACTGATGGCGGAGGCGCTCCACGATTACACGGCCGCCCTGCCTCGCGTCGATGCCTCGGCCCATCCGCCGATCGTCCCCGCCGGCAACACGGTCCAAGCGATCGCCGCGGGAATTCATTGGGCGGTCGTCGGCGGAATCCGGGCGATACTCGGTCAACTTCTGCTGACCAGTCCTTCGGATCATCCTTTGACTGTCTTCGTGACGGGGGGCGACGCTGGCGATCTATTGGCCGATCTCCAGGACCCCAGTTGGCGGGTGGAACACCGACCGTGGCTCACGCTGGAGGGTTTACGCATCGTGGCCGATCATGCTTGACTCACCAACGTTCGTCTCACGCCTGACACCCCCCGGCACCGGGGCGATCGCCGTCCTGACCCTCCACGGACCGAAAACCTGGGACATCGTCCGGGCGGTCTTTCGTCCGCGGGGACGTAGCGGGACTCTCCCGGAACGAGCCGAACCCGGGCAAGTCTGGGTGGGCGAAGCGGGGACGGCCGAGATGGCGGACGAATGCGTCCTGGTCGTGGAGGAGTTCGAGCCGGTTCCCCACGTGGAATTGCACTGTCACGGCGGTCGCGAAGTGGTGGCCTGGCTGATCGAGCTTCTGACTTCCCATGGTGCCCAATGGTCCGAAACCGAGCGGCAACCCGCGGAGAGGCTTTGGCGCTTGGTTGAGCAGGCGGTGACCGTCCGCACCGCCGCCATCCTGCTGGATCAGGCGCAGGGAGCGTGGGAACGCGAGATGGAAGCGCTATCGGCTGCGTGGGCACGGCAAGATCTTGAAGAAGTCCGAAATCGTGTGACACGTCTGGAGGGATGGGTGGAGCTGGGTCGCCACTTGATCCAGCCCTGGCGAGTCGTCGTTGCCGGCGCGCCCAATGTTGGGAAGAGCAGCCTCGTTAATGCGATGGCCGGGTTCCAGCGAAGCATTGTCGCCCCCATCCCCGGTACCACGCGCGACGTGGTGACAACGACGATCGCCATCGACGGCTGGCCGGTGGAGTTACTCGACACCGCCGGTTGGCGTGAAACGGCGCACGAGTTGGAGCGGGCGGCCATCGAAAAGGCACATGCAACGGCCGCCGCTGCTGACCTCGTCGTCTGGGTCTACGACGCCACGGTGTCCGACCCGGAAATGCCTGAGGGGGAGATGCTACGGCGGATCGTCGTCGCCAACAAGTGCGATTTGCCCACCGTGTCGCAAGATCGGGCGGAGGTATGCGTCTCCGCGCGGACGGGATCAGGAATCGCAACGTTGATGGCAGAGATGATCCGCCGCTTGATCCCCCACGAGCCGGAGCCGGGTGCCGCGATCCCCATTTTACCGGAGCATCAGGAAGCCCTGCGGGTTTGGCGCGAGCGTTTGTCGTGGGGGGCCGTCCCATGCCCCTGGCCAACGTCCCAAGAGTGAGCCGCCAATCGAAGCGTGATCGCGGCCCCCCAAGTTGCAAACTTGAGGAAAACTTGGGGAAAACCGTCGCTTTGGCGCAATCGGTACAGCCGACAGATTGAGAGCGGTGGACGCCGCTTTGGTTGGATGATGGGGCAGCGACGGTAAGACCCTGGGTCGCGTTCAACCGAAAAGAATAGCGTTCAAGTCGCTGCTGCGAGGGAGTGCCTGTGACGGGAAGGATTCTTGGGGCGTTCCTGCTCGTCCTGCTGTGGGTGCCAACGGCACACGCTGCCCTTCTTGGCCGCTGGTTCAGTTCTCAATGGGAATTGGAGCAACTGAACCGGAGACTGCGAGGTAAAGTTCTCGACTACACGTTCAACCACGGTTGCGACCGACGATTCTATTCCGCCGCGTTGGATGCCCGGCGGGATTTGTACGTTTATCTTCCACCGGGATACGATCCGAACAAGCAATATCCTCTGGCCTTCTTTCTGCATGGATTCGCCCACGACGAGATGACGTTCCTGAAGTTCGTCGATCAGTTTGACCAGATGATGAGTTCGGGTCATTTGCCTCCCTTCATCGTGGTGGCACCGGACGGCAGCATCCGTGGCCGGGCGACACTTTTGAATGGCGGCAGCTTCTATGTCAACTCGAAGGCGGGCCGCTTCGAAGATTACATCATGCAAGATGTGTGGGACTTCATGCACCGGCACTTCTCCATCCGCCCGGAGCGTGAGGCGCACTTGATGATCGGCGGCTCGATGGGTGGGTTCGGCGCGTATCACTTGGGCATCAAGCATCGTGATCGCATTGGCGTGGTGGCGGCCGTCTTCCCCCCCTTGAATCTGCGGTATCTCGACTGCCACGGACGTTACTTCGCGGACTTCGACCCTGCTTGCTTCAGTTGGCGGACAAAGATTCGGCTGCTGGCCCCCATCGGTCGATACTACGGCGGGCTGGTAACAATCCGGGAACATCGGCTGATTCGGCCCCTTTATGGGCTGCAACGCGATGCCGTCGCTCTCCTCGCTCCGAACAACCCTGTCGAAATGCTGGCTTCGTACAATGTCCAGCCGGGCGAGCTGGAGATGTTCATCGGTTACGTCGGCAGGGACGAATTCAATCTCGACGCCCAAGTCGAGAGCTTCCTCTACATCGCCCGCCGCCGCGGCCTCACCGTCTCCACTGTGTACATCCCGGATGGGAGACACTCGGTCGAATCGGCGCGAAAACTGCTGCCGCCTCTGCTGGCCTGGTTGTCGCCCCGGATCGCTTCGTATTGCCCCGCCGAATGACCGTCAAAACTTCATTCGACAACCTTTCGCCCATCAAGTACACTGGAGATGCCCTCCTAGGTGGACTGAGTCATGCAACTCTGCAAACTCCTCTCGTCTGAGCGGCGGCCAACGGTGGGTTTCGTCCGGAATGGTCAGGTGTCGCTGTTGAATTTGGACTCCAGTCGGCGGTATCGCTGCCTGTCGGACATCCTTTTTTCGGCGAATCCGCAGGATGTCATCGAGGAACTGATCGACGATCGGATGACGTCGTTTCCGATGAAGAGCGGCGACTTCCTGGCACCGCTGGATCGGCAAGAAGTCTGGGCGGCCGGGGTAACTTACCTGCGGAGCAAGTCGGCCCGGGAGCAGGAATCGCAGGGAGCAGCGGTGTTTTATGACAAGGTGTACACGGCTGCTCGCCCGGAACTGTTTTTCAAAGCGACGGCGGAACGTGTCGTACCGCACCAAGGCCGAGTCCGCATTCGCCGCGACAGCCGCTGGAGCGTGCCGGAACCAGAATTGGCTTTGTTCCTCTCGCCGGATCTGCGGATCGTCGGCTACTCCATTGGCAACGACATGAGCGCCCGGGATATCGAGGGCGAGAACCCCCTGTACCTGCCGCAAGCCAAAATTTACGATCAATCCTGCGCCATCGGCCCCGCCGTGACGCTGGCGGACAGCTTCCCTCAACTCGATCTCGTCACCATCGACATGGTGATCGAGCGGCACGGGCATACGGTGTTTCAAGGCTCGACGCCACTTACCCGCATGGCTCGAAAATTGGAGGACCTAGTCGCCTGGCTTGGTCGCGAGACGAGCTTTCCTCACGGTGTCGTCCTGCTGACGGGGACCGGCATCGTCCCGCCTGATGATTTCACGCTGCAACTCGGCGACGTCATTTCGATCGATGTGACGGGGGTCGGTCGGCTGGTGAATGTCGTGGCCTGATCACTTCTTATTGCCGGGTGGTCGGACGGCCGGACCGCGCCTCCAATCGGGGTAGGTCTCCAGGAAGCGCTTTTTGAGCAGCTCCCGTTGCTCGGGGTCGCGGAGCGACAGCCTGGGATTGTCCGGTTCTTTCCGTGCCAACTCCGCCGCGAACTCCCGCAGCAGATGATCGGGAGGGTCGGGAATGGACGGCATGGCCCGCCGCGCACGGAGCCGCTCCCAGAACTGCGGATCGCCTGGCAGTCCCAAGTCCGGCAGGACCAGCTTCCGCTCCCGGGCGATGGTGTGGAGCAGGAGCGGATAATCGGGCCAGCGGCCTTCGACGGCTTTCAGGCGTGCCTGGTCTTCGGCGGGCAAGCTCTCGACGAACCGCACCACCCGAGGTGAAATCTCCCTCGCGCTGGCCGGACCTAATTGGATCGGCAACGGACCAACCCACGCTTGCACGAGTTGACTGACCGCCACGGGATAGTCCGGCCATTTGCCCTCGGCCGGAAGCCTCGCCAACGCCGCCCGAGCCTCTCGCGCGGGGATCGACGGCGGGGGATTCTCCAGGACCCGGCGATACTCCGGCGGCAATTCTTTGCGGCTAAGGTACTGAGGTTTCAGGCTCAAGACCGGGTGCCGGTCCGACAGTTCGACGACCGTGGCGAGCCAGTTCATCGGGTTGCGGCGCCATTCCGGCTCCTTCGGTCGCAGTCGCGCTTTTTCCTCCGGCGACAGCATCGGCATGAGATGTTGGTTGATAAACACCCCCAATTCGTCCCAAGCGGGCAGATTGTCGGCGGGTCGGATTCGGCCCAACGCCTCCCAACGTCGGGCTTCGGCCAGTTCCTCGGCTCGTTGCCGATCCTCTTGCCGCCAGCGCTCGACCAGGGCGGGGCGATCGGCGGGGGCCGCAGCTCGCCAGGCGTTGAGCCGGGGCGGCGGTTGCGTCTCGACCCACTGCCGCTCCTTGATCTCTCGCACGATTTGAACCCGTTCGGTCGTGGTGCGGGCATCAAGGATCCGCTGCCGATCCGCCTCGGGCAACCGCGTCAG
>JAOAAM010000707.1 GCA_026418875.1 Gemmataceae bacterium
ATCTCGGTGGCGTTGTAGAGAGCGCTCGCCGCATGCCGGGCGATCACGTCGAGTCGTGCAATCAGGGCCTCCGGTTGCGCCGGCGATTCATAGCACTCCATCAACAATGCCGATCGGGACTTCCCCGGGGTGTATTCATTCGACTCTTTGTCGCGTTCCCTCGGGTCGCGCAACGGTTGCAAAACTAGCAGTTTCGCGGGGCTTTGGGCCAAGTATTCGTCAAGAGCCTGGTACACATCCGGGGGCAGCTCATCATCCTTCACGCCCCGGTAGATCAGTTTCTCGTCCCAACGGAAGACGGCCTCGGCCAGTTTTCGCATCAACTGGATCTGATTGGATCGCTTCTCGACGACATCGGCACCGCTGACTGCCTCGATACGGGCCCGTTTGCCCTCTCGTGTCGCCACGCTGAGGCGGTCGCAGCCGATCAGTCGGCGACCTTCGTTGGCAACGTGGTAGGCAACAATCGTCGGATCGAGCGACGAGTGCATTTGGCAGGAGAGGGCCTCCAGCTGGGTCCAGAGTTGCTCGTGGCTGGCGGCTTGCCGACCCTGCTGGTTCTTCACGTAGTTCGAAGCGTAACCGGCCATCTGCACGAGGTAGTTCAGGTGCAGACGTTTCACTCGGGCGTCCCAACGTGGTTCCTGCCAGACCTCGACCAGCCCCACGGGCGTCTTCTCGTCCAAGAGGATCGGGGCGAGCAAGACCACGTAGTCGGTGGGGTTTCCCGCGGGGATTCCTTCGAGAATTCCGGTGGAGCCAAATGGTTCTAGAAGGATCGGCTTGGCCGTCTGAAATGCTTGTCGCAGCAGTTCGTTATGGCTTTGTCTGCCGTTTTTGTGTTTGTCCAGGCCGACGTGCTCGATGTTCACCTGACACTGGAGTTGCAAAAAACCCTGGACATTCTTGATCCAGATAGCCCCCGCAGGCGCGTCGATTCCATTGAGCGTTTTTTCCAGGAATTCTTGAAAGAAATCCGCTGGGGGCGTGTTGGTCCCGGACAGCCGGGCGACCTCCTCGAAGGCTTGGTCGATTTTGCGAAGCGGTCGGTTCTCTTCCTGACTGGACGTGCTGGTCGGCGGATTGGGATTCACCGGGCCACCTCAACTGGGTCCGCGTTCCTTCGATCAATGACGCACACTTGTGCAGCATAATGCCCCCTGCTGGCGGCCGCAAGGGACATCGCCCCAAAGCGGCTACTTAAACCAAAACGCCGCGTCAAGGTTGAAAGGGGGCGACGGCCTTTCCATTCGTGCGGCTCAGGCAAGTTGGGCAGCCCCGGTGAAGCAGGAAATCCTCTCGTCAACGACGACCGCGAATGGTTTTCCTCGGCGAACGAAATGCTCGTCAGGAATGACTTCCCTCGGATCGTCTTGGCACGTCGCGATGAGGGCAGCAGAGTCAGGATGCTACCTTTCGTCCGCAGGTATCACCGCACTTTCGTGTTCCAAGATCGTGTGCATGAGTTGCCAAGGATCCGCGTGCAGCTCCGGAAGGGGCCAGCGAAAACGCTCCGTGGCGGCCAACTGAGCTGCCGCACCGTGTTCTGCCCGGTAGCACCATAAATCGACGAATTGTCGGATGGCTCGACCGCGCCGTCGCAACCATTCCACCCGCAATTCCGCGGCGGCCTCGTCCGGGGCATCCTCGACGATGCACTCGGTGCGTTCCGCCAGCCACTCGATCAGCAAGCGGGCCTCCTCATCGCCGAGATTTCGGGTCAGTGCCTCGTCAGTCAGGACTCGACTCAGAAGATTTCGCACACTCACGGATGGGCATCCCCCAGCCCTGTGATGCGT
>JAOAAM010000466.1 GCA_026418875.1 Gemmataceae bacterium
AGATGTGTATAAGAGACAGTACATGGTGGCCGACGAAAAAACCAAGCAAGCGGCGATCGTTGACCCCACCCGAGACATTGACGATTACCTGCGAATCGCCAAAGAGCAAGGCTTGCGGATCACCCATGTCCTGGAGACGCACGTTCACGCGGACTTCGTGAGCGGTTCGGCGGAATTGAAAGAGCGGACCAAGGGGGCCGCCAAGGTTTACGTCTCCGGTCACGGCGGTGCTGAGTGGACTCCGCCCTACGCCGACCAAGTCGTCCAGAACGGGGACAGCGTTTCGCTGGGGGCGGTCCGGCTGCAAGCGGTGCATACGCCGGGCCATACGCTCGAACACGTCTGCTGGGCCGTTTACGACGAAGAGCGCAGCAAGGACACGCCGTGGATGATCCTGACGGGCGACTTCCTCTTCGTGGGCGACGTCGGCCGTCCCGACCTGCTCGGTGCCGAGGCGCAGAAGGTTTTGGCACATCATCTGTATCAAAGCGTGTTCCAAGTCATCCCCGGCTTACCGGACTTCACCGAGGTGTACCCCGGTCATGGCGCTGGCTCGTTGTGCGGGAAAGCGCTGGGGTCGCGAAACGCCACCACCGTCGGCTTCGAGCGTCGCTTCAATGCCGCGCTGAAAGAGCGGCCCGAGACGGAGTGGATCCAGACGTTGCTCAGCGGCATGCCGATCGCGCCGCCCTATTTCCGGCGGATGAAGCAAGTGAATCGAACGGGTCCGAAGATCATCGGGCTGGAGTTGCCCGGCCAGAGGCGGATCACGGCTCAGGAGATCCATCAGCGGGTCTGTGACAAGTGCCTGGTGCTGGACGTTCGGCCCAAGGAGGCGTTTGCCGCCGCCCACATCCCCAACTCCATCAACATCCCGCTGGGGGCGAATCTGCCGACCTGGGCTGGCTGGGTCCTCCCCTACGACACGCCGATCATCCTGGTGATCGACAACCCCGCCGAACTGCCGACCGTGGTCACGCACCTGATCCGCGTCGGCCTGGACGACATCCAAGGCTACCTCGAGGGGGGCATCGAGGCTTGGGAGATGGCCGGCTACCCGCTGGGCCGGGTCGACACCATCTCGGTGCACGACCTGGCGCAACAATTGCGCGATGGGAGTCGGCCCACGGTGCTGGATGTGCGGACGGAAAACGAGTGGAACGCCGGGCACATCGAGGGGGCCATCCACATTCACGGCGGGCAGTTGCAAGAGAGGGTTGCCGAGGTTCCGAAAGATCGGCCCGTGGCCGTCGTTTGCGGCAGCGGCTACCGCGCCTCCATCGCCTCGTCCTTCCTCAAACGCGAGGGATTCCCGAAGGTGGTCAACGTGATCGGCGGCATGTCGGCGTGGAAGTCCGCGGGCTTGCCCACCGTGAAGGCGTAGCCGCTCGTTCCGGTTGAATTCCCGGAATCACCGCGGAACCGGCTTGTAACCTCTCGCCGTTCCGTGGATCATGACTGAATGACGGTCGCCCGGATCGACCCTCCCCACCACCGAGGACCGATTCGGGCGGCCCCCGTTCTTGTCGGCGAAACCAGTGGTTCATGTGAACACAAGCGGAGTGGAAACCATGTCGGCGAACACGCGACACCAGATTGTGATCGTCGGCGGCGGGACGGCGGGCATCACGGTGGCCGCCCGATTGCGACGCGCCGACAAGAATCTAGACATCGCCATCATTGAGCCTTCCGAAAAGCACTACTACCAACCAATCTGGACCCTCGTCGGTGCGGGCATCTTCCCCAAGCAAGTCAGCGAACGTGCCGAGGCCGACTACATTCCTAAGGGGGTTCATTGGCTGCGCGACGCAGTCGCCGAGTTCCAACCGAATGACAAAACCGTTCGGACGCAGAACGGTCAGACGGTCGGTTACGACTACCTGGTCGTCGCGCCGGGGATCCAAATCAACTGGCACGCCGTCACGGGCTTGAAGGAGGCGATCGGGCGAGGCGGGGTTTGCAGCAACTATGACTTCCGTTACGTCGATTACACCTGGCAGTGTTTGCGCGAATTTCAAGGCGGCACGGCCATCTTCACCCAACCCAACACGCCGGTGAAATGTGGTGGCGCTCCGCAAAAGATCATGTACCTGGCGGATGACTATTTCCGCAAGCAAGGTGTGCGTGACAAAGCCAAGCTGATCTTCGCCACGGCGGGGGCGAAGGTGTTCGGCGTCCCGAAATTCGCACCGACCTTGGAGGAAGTCTTCAAGCGGAAGGGGATCGAAGGGCGGTTCCGTCACAACTTGGTCGAGATTCGCGGCGAGGCCAAGGAGGCCGTGTTCGAGAACCTGGAAACCCATGAGCGGGTGACATTGAAATACGACATGATCCACGTCACCCCGCCCCAGGGACCACCCGATTTCATCAAGAACAGCCCACTTGCGAATGACGCTGGTTGGGTCGATGTGGACAAATTCACGCTGCAACACGTCCGGTATCCGAACGTGTTCGGCATCGGC
>JAOAAM010000733.1 GCA_026418875.1 Gemmataceae bacterium
CGTCAGCCACGAACTGCGCACCCCCCTCAGCGCGGTGAAGGGCTTCACTGAGTTGTTGCTCAATCCGAAGGCGACGAAACTGCGCGAAAATCCTATCCCCACGTTGCAGAAAATCCATGCTGCCAGCGAGTACTTACTGACGCTGATCAACGACTTGTTGGACGTGGCCCGGATCACGGCTGGCGAGCAGATCCACTTGAACCTCAAAGAGTTCGACGTTCACGGCTTCTGCCAAGCCATCGCCGAGATGGCGCAGCCGCTGATGAAAAAAAACAACAACCAACTCGTGTGCGATTTCGCCGAGGCCAGCTCCGGCGAGATCGGGGTCATGCGCGCCGACGAGACACGGGTGCGGCAAATCCTGCTGAACCTGCTCAGCAACGCGGCCAAGTTCACCGAGAACGGCCGTGTTACCTTCCGCGTTCGTCGCCAGGAGGATTGGGTGGAATTTAGCGTGGCCGACACCGGCACCGGCATGACGCCGGAGCAAATGCAGGGGCTGTTCAAACCTTTCTATCGGGTGGACAATTCGACCACCCGCAAACAGGGAGGCACCGGCTTGGGCTTGTCGATCAGCAAACTTTTGGCCGAGCGCATGGGTGGCACGATCGTGGTGCAAAGCGAGCCGGGGGCTGGGTCCGAGTTCACGCTGCGTCTTCCCCGCCGAGTCGCTGACGCTGCGGAGCTGGCACCGGTTGACGCGGCTCGCCCGTTGGCCGATGCCCCGCGCAATCGCCACACGATCTTGGTGATCGACGATGATCCCCTCAGCCGCGACATGATTCAGGCCTTCCTCCAACGGGAAGGGTTCACCGTCCATTTAGCGGCAACAGGCGAGGAGGGAATTCGATTGGCCCGGGAACTGCGGCCCGCGGCAGTCACTCTCGACGTCATGATGCCGAACATGGACGGTTGGGCGGTCCTCGCCGCCCTCAAGAGCGACCGGATCACCCACGATATTCCCGTCATCATGCTCACGGTCGCTGAAGATCGGCAGCGCGGTTACGCCTTGGGCGCTTCGGATTATTTGACCAAGCCCATTGACTGGAATCGGTTGGGCGAGATTTTGCGTCGGTACGCCGAGGCGCCGGCCAAAATCCTGGTCGTGGAGGACGATCCTGCCCAGCGCGAGCACCTGGTGCAGTCGTTACGGCTGGCGGGCTGGCAAGTCCACGAAGCCGCCGATGGCCGCGAAGCCTTGCAGCGGGTGGAAGCGGAACGTCCGGCCGTCATCCTCCTTGACCTGCTCATGCCGAATATGAACGGCTTCGAGTTTCTCGAGGAATTACGTCGGCGGCCCGGGGGCGAGCAGATCCCCGTCATCGTGGTTACCGCCAAAGACCTCGACGACAACGACCGTGCCCGGCTGCGGGGCTGGGTGGCCGACGTGCTGGCCAAGCAAAGCCTCGACCCGCAAGACCTGTTGAATTTCATTCGTCGGCATGTCCCTTTGACGCCGGCCCCCTCTCGCACGGAGACGGAACATGGCTAAAATCCTCGTCGTGGAAGACGATGACATGCTGATGGACCTGATGCAACAGACCTTGGAGCTTTTCGACCACGCGGTTCGTAGTGCGAGCAATGGGGTGGAAGCTCTGGAGCGTGCCAGGGCTGAATCCCCGGATCTGATCCTCATGGACATCGGCATGCCTCTGATGGATGGCTACGAAGCGATGCGACGTCTGCGGGCCGACCCCAGCACCCGGCACATACCGATCATCGCCCTGACCGCGCATGCTTCCGTCAGCGATCGCAAACAAGCCCTCGACGCGGGTGCCGACGACTACGAGGCGAAACCCGTGGATTTCGATCGTTTGGAGACGAAGATTCAGGCGCTGTTGGCCCGGAGATCGTCATGACTGCCGCGACAGCGCCTCAAGGCCGTGTCGTCGATGCCTGGCTTGCGGCGACGCGGCAGGAATTGACGGCCCCCGCCGAGGCACTGACCCGGGCCGCCCAACTCTGGCAGCAAGCTCTCCCACCGGACGCTCCTCCGAAGTTCGTCGAAGCCGCGGCCAACGTCGCCCACCGTGCCCGACAACTACTTGATTTGATCCCACGCTACATCCGGCCGGCCCAGGCTCTTAGCCCCGATGAGGAACGATCCCTCCGTCACGACCTCCGCGGTCATGCGGCTTACGTCATCGGCATGGCCCATCTGTGGCGCAAGCAATTGGGCCGGCATGGCCTCGAACGCTTCGCCTCCATCCTCGAACGATTGGAAGAGGCCGCCAACCACATCGTCGCCATCCTGGACCGGATGGCTTCGTTCCAACGGGCGACTCCGGGAAGCGACCACTCCGTTCCACTGGCGGAACTGATGCGGTTGATGGACGAGTTGCCCGCCTCTCAAGAGCGCGGCGACATCCTGGTCGTGGACGATAACCCGTACAACCGCCAGTACCTCACCGAGCTTCTCGCCCAGCAAGGCCATCGAGTCGTGGCCGCGGCCGACGGTGAGTCGGCCCTCCGCCTGCTTGGCGAACGCACCGTCGATCTGATCCTGCTCGACGTCCTGATGCCCGGCATGTCCGGGTTTGGGCTGCTCGAACGATTGAAGTCGTCCTCGCGGTGGCGGCACATCCCCGTCATCATGGTCTCGTCGCTGGAGGAGCAGCGCAGCGTGGTCAACTGCATCGCCCGGGGGGCAGAGGACTATCTCACCCGCCCGGTGGATCCCCTGCTGTTGCGTGCCCGCATCGGTGCCAGCCTGGAGAAGAAGCGGCTGCGGGATCGGGGAGTGAGC
>JAOAAM010000745.1 GCA_026418875.1 Gemmataceae bacterium
AGTCTTAGCCCTGCAACCGAGTACCGAAGAGCCGCCCCTCGCCGACGTCCGCCCCAACGAGCCGGTCCAAGAGCTTCTGCCGCCCATGCAGCAGCCATCGTCGGTCTTGCCGCCGCGATCGCCGCTGAATCGTCCGGCTCAACCGAAAGCCGACAACCTCGAGCCCCAACCGATCAAGCCGACACCTGCCAAGCCGGCACGGCCCAACACCGACCACGACGGCCCGATCTTGAATGGCCCGGGCTGATTTCCTCGGCTCACGCCCAAGCGGCGACCCCCATCGGCGAACACCGGCCCGGTCCGCCTCGCGGGATCAGGCCGGTTGCCCGTTTTCATACGATGTTCTTGGAGTCGAACCTGAAGCGGAGCCGTCGGCAGACCCGCTGGTCTGGGTCGCCGCCCCCTCCGCGTCGGAGCATTCCGGATGATCACGCTACGCTTACCCGATCAATCAACCCGACAAGTTCCCCCCGGGACCCGGCCGCGCGAAGTGGCGGAAAGCATCGGCAAGGGCCTGGCCAAAGCTGCCGTCGCCGCCCGAGTCAATGGCGAAATTATCGACCTCGAACGCGAATTGACCGACGACCACCGCGAACTCGCCTTCGAAATCCTCACCGACAAAAGCCGCGACGCCCTCGACGTCCTCCGCCATTCCTGCGCTCACGTGATGGCCAGGGCCGTCATGCGCCTCTTCCCCGGAACGCAACTCGCCTTCGGCCCCACCATCGAGAACGGCTTCTACTACGACATCGACAGCCCCACCCCCATCCGCGAGGAGGACTTCCCCCGGATCGAGGCCGAAATGAAGGCCATCATCGAACAGGCCGAGCCGTTCGAACGCTTCGAGACTTCCATCGCCGAGGGGCGGGCCTTGGTTGCCGACCTGAACCAAACCCTGAAGGTCGAGCACATCGATGAAGAGTTGAGCAAGTACCCCACGATCAGTTTCTACCGCCAAGGCGAGTTCATCGACCTGTGCCGTGGCCCCCACATCCCCCACGCCGGGAAAATCGGGGCTTTCAAGCTGCTCAGCATCGCCGGTGCTTATTGGAAGAATGATGCGAAGCGGAAGCAGTTGCAACGGCTTTACGGCACCGCCTTCTTCCGCAAGGAAGACCTCGACGCCTACCTTAAACAGGTCGAAGAAGCCAAAAAACGCGACCACCGCGTCCTCGGCAAGCAACTGAAACTCTTCACCATCAGCCAACAAGCCGGCCAAGGCTTGATCCTGTGGATGCCCAAGGGCGCGATGGTCCGCTCGATCCTGGAAAGTTTCATCAAAGATGAATTGCTGAAGCGCGGCTATGCACCGGTCTACACTCCGCACATCGGCCGGCTAGAGATGTACCGCACCAGCGGACACTTCCCCTATTACCGCGATGCACAATACCCGCCTCTCTATTTCAACCCGCTCGGGCAAGCCGTCGACACTTGGCTGACCTTGCTGGAGAAAGGGACCCTCGGCCACGACTCCGAGCAGGCGTTCGTCGGACTGCTCGACGCCGTGGCGGCCGATGCCGAACATGCCGAGGGGCACGAACACGAACTCGGCTTGTCGCCCTCGATCCTCCGCGCCTTGGCTCAGGATTACCGCCGGGCTTCGGACCCGACGCACAAAATCGCCGTCCTGAAAAACTGGCTCGCCGCCCAGGAAGGCTACCTCCTGAAGCCGATGAACTGCCCCCACCACATCCAAATTTACAAAGCCCAACCCCGCAGCTACCGCGACTTGCCCGTCCGCCTGGCCGAGTTCGGCACCGTCTACCGCTTCGAGCAGTCCGGCGAACTGAACGGCATGACCCGGGTCCGCGGCTTCACCCAGGATGACGCCCACCTCTTCGTCACTCCCGAGCAGGTCGAGCCAGAGTTGCAAGCCAACATCGACCTGGTTTTGTTCGTGCTGAAGTCCCTCGGGTTGAGCGATTTCCGCGTGCGGGTCGGCCTGCGCGATCCGCAAAGCGACAAGTACGTCGGCCCCGCCGAACTCTGGGAGCAAGCCGAGCAGACACTGCTGCACGTGGTGAAGTCCGCCGGCATGGACTACGTCCGAGGCGTCGGCGAAGCGGCTTTTTATGGCCCCAAAATCGACTTCCTCGTCCGGGATTGCATCGGCCGCGATTGGCAGTTGGGCACGGTGCAATTGGACTACAACTTGCCCATCCGCTTCGATCTCGAATACATCGGCTCGGACAACAAACCGCATCGGCCCGTCATGATCCACCGCGCCCCATTCGGCAGCATGGAACGCTTCTGCGGCATCCTCATCGAGCATTTCGCCGGCGCTTTCCCGCTCTGGCTGGCACCCGAGCAGGCACGCATCATCCCCATTCGCGACCAGAACGAGTACGCCCGGCAGATCGAGACCGAATTGCGCCAACGCGGCTTCCGTGTCTCCGCCGACTTGCGCCACGAAGACTTCCGTGCCAAAATTCGCGATGCCCAATTAGAGAAAATCCCTTACATGCTCATCGTCGGGGAAAAGGAGCGTGCCGCGGGCACCGCCGCCCTGCGCGACCGCATCGACGGCGACCTCGGGGCGATGCCGCTGGCGCAAATCATCGACCGCTTTGAGACCGAAGTCCGGGAAAAACGCATCCGAGAAGTCAGCCAGGCCACCGCGGGCATGGGTGAATCCGCCGCTCGATTCGGCGAATAACGACGGTGCACGCCCCGCCCCTCGGCGCTGCCCGGGGCGGGCCAGCCCAAGCCGTCTCAGTATTTCATCAGGATCGTGGTGAAATAATCCAGGTCGTTGCGACGGCCACTGCCCGGCCGGCTGTCGTAACGCTCCTGAATCCCCGCCCGTAGCACCAAGCCGTACTCCGGTATGATCAAAAACTCTCCCGCTGCCCGAATCCGCAGACGAAATTGGCCCCAATCGGCAACATTCGGGAAGTAATCGGCAAATGCCGCCAGACGCACCCGATCGGTCAGCAAGTACTCCAGGTCGTACCCCCACATCCCCTCGGGAACCCACCGAGATTCGCGGGTCGTGGTGTTTAAGTCGTAGGATGTCCCCGCACCCAGACGCGACTTGAAATTCATCCGCTCCGATTTCAAAAACTCGTAACTAAAGCCCGCATGAAGTGCATTCCGCAAATTGAACGCGCGGAACTGATCGAACTCCAAAGCCTCCGATAACAAAGCGCTCCAACGCGACTTCAGCATCTGCGCCTCGTCTCGCAGCACCCACAGCGCCTTGTTTTCCTGCAATTCCCCGTTCACCTCGGACAACACATACATGAAATCGCTGGTCAGGACGTTCCCGGCCTTGTCTCGCTTGGCCCCGATCCCCGTGCGGATCTTGAAAACATCCGTGTTGCCGGTGCTGCCCGAAAGCCCCAACTCGACCCCGCCCGACCAGATCTTCTCCGGCTTCTTGCGAACCTCGGCAATCCACGAATCCTCCGGGGGCTTCACCTTCGGCTCGCTCCCCAGCAAGGCATTCGGATCGAATCCCGCAGACAGGTCCCGCGGCGCGGAGTAGTTCGGCACGCTCGGCTGGGCGGACACCAACGAGCATCCCCAAAGGATCACGGCAAACAAACATCCAAAGCGCAAACGCACCCCCATCGGCTCCCTCGACCCGAGATCGTGTTTGAATCAGCGTCTCGGCCCATAGCGAGAAGGCGTCGTTTTCGCAAGCGCGAACGACCCGAGGTTCCCCATTTTGTTGCCGAGCGGGGGACGTCAGCCCCCCGTGCCTCGATGTGCGTGCGCTTTTTCCGAGCGGGGGCGTGAGCCCCCCGTGCCTCGATGTGCGTGCGCTTACCC
>JAOAAM010000077.1 GCA_026418875.1 Gemmataceae bacterium
CCTCACGGTTGTGATTACCAAGTTGCCGGAGTTCCATCACAGCGGCACCACGGGGGCATTCCGGGCCTGGCTTCGTTTGATCGTCGCATATCGGCTGAAGAATTTCTGGCGGCAGGCACAACGCCAACCGATCGGCGAGGGCGGCAACCGGATTGAGGCGCTCGCCCAGTCCCTCGAAGATCCCGCCAACGACTTGTCCCGCCGTTGGGACGAGGAACATGACAAGCACGTCGTCGTGACCTTGTTGGGCCAGATCCGCCACGAATTCAGTGCCCTCACATGGGAAATCTTCGACCGCTATGTGCTTCAAGGTCTTCCTCCAAAGCGGGTAGCGGCCGAATTGAACGTCTCTTGCAACGTCGTCTTCATCACTCGATCCCGCATCCTCCGACGGCTACGCGAGGAAGCAGGGGCGTTACTTACTCCGGATCCTGCCGGTGATCGTCCGTGTCGTCCTTCCTGAGTGGGAATCGCAGCGAGGAAGCCGATTCTTTCACGATCGCCACAAAACCACCAAAATTTTCGCCTCACAGGGGATTTTTCTTGCGGCGCTGCGAAGCTCGTGAAAGAATGCGCCGCGGAGCGGCATTTATTCTTGATACTGGCTCGAGTCGCTTCGGGTTTCGAGACAGTCGCAAGGAGCCGTCTCAGCCTACCCCAAGGAGGTCGCCCATGCAGAGCACATCCCAACATCCCAGCGACGAAGTGCTTTGTCAGTTCCACACGGGCATGATCTCGGCAGCCCAAGCGAACGACATTGAGGTGCACCTAGCAGTCTGCCAAGAGTGTGTTCGGCGTTTGGAAATGCTCCCCGACGACAGCCAGTTGATTCAAATGATCCGCGGCTTGGACTTGGGAATTTCCGATGCCACCCCTATCCCGGGCGAGATTCGACTCAGTCCGCCAACGGAGGATCGGGGCGAAGTTGACACGAGGTAAAAGACCATCTCCGAGGTGGGAACGGGAGTGTGTGCGGATTTGATACATTGGAGATGGGCGGGATCAGCTCGGGCTGACCACGTCGTCGCGGCGAATTCGAAACACGTGTTCTCCGCTTCCCAGCCTTGGTTTGGTCGAGCCGTTTGTGGCATTGAATTTGCCTTCTGTTCCGCTGAGTCGATCACCCGGAGCGAGGCACAGCCATGACTGCGACAGCTACTCGATTGATCCTCCAAGCGGATACCGCAGCGGACCTGATGTCCGAGAATCCCATTTCGTTGCGGGCCGACGCTAGCGTCCACGAGGCGATTGCCCTGATGACGGACCGGGGTTTCGCCGCCGCTCCGGTCATCGACGACACGGGCCGGCCGATCGGCGTGGTGAGCGTCACCGATATCCTGGTGCACGACCGAGAATACGCCCGTTACCTGAAGTCGGACGCCACCGTCACGGCCGATTTACGCGACCGTTCTTCGCTCCCGGACGACATGGGGATCGAAATCGTCGACCGCACCCCGATCAGCGAGATCATGACGCCGGCGGTCTTCACCATTCGGCCCGACGCCCCGGCCAGCGAAGTCGTGCGGACAATGCTCGCTCGGAAAGTGCATCACTTGTTCGTCGCGGATGACAGCGGCGTGCTGGTGGGCGTCATCAGCATGGGCGACATCCTGCGGAAACTAGGCTGAATCGCAGCCCATCTCGGCAAGCACCTGCCTAGCCTGCGCTACGGCGGAATCCAATGAACCGTCCGTCCTTACCACGCGATGTACCGGCCTGGTCTCGAATCCGGCGGGTTGCCAGCGCTGTGCCAGTCGTTCGCGGATGAACCAGTCGGCATCCGAAGCATCGCCGCGGCGGGCTTCAAGTCGCTGCCGGGCCACGTCGGCATCCACTTGGCACTCCAACCACAACACCGGCACGCACCATCGCCGAGAAAGTTCGATAAACCGCTGTCGCTGCCGGTCGTCGCCGAACGTTGCATCGACGATCACCCGCTGTCCCGGGAACAACAGATCGTGGGCTCGGCGTTCACGTTCCTGCTAGGTGCGCTCGGTCCACTCCGGGCTGTAGAGTCCCTCGCCAAACGGCGACGGCCCCCCAATTTGTGTGGCGGCCTGAGCCAATTCTTTGCGAATGACATCGGAACGTACGACGGTGAGCGAGGATCGCTCGGCCAATACTCGGGCAAGTGTCGACTTCCCGCTGCCCGGCAATCCGCCGATCAAGACCAGTACCGGACGCCGTGAGGATACCTCCAACTCGCCCAACGCCAACAGCCAATGCCGACGGGCTTTGACAAGTTCTCGCTGTTTTTCCTCCTCCGGCACCTCCCGCTCCCGCAGTTTGATCCCCTCGACTTTGGCCCGGACCACCGCTCGGTAGGCGGTGTAGAATGGCACCAAGGCCCGACCGTCATGATCTTGCGCTGCGTCGAGATAACGTCGTGCGAACTCGTCGGCAAGGTCGCGGCGCTGATGAGCTTTCAAGTCCATCACCAGGAAGGCGGCATCGGCCACGGGGTCGGCGTAGCGGAAGCGCTCGTTGAATTCGATGCAATCCACGATCACCACGTCGTCAGGGGGCGGGGCATCGAACAGGTAGACGTGATCCAAATGCAAATCGCCGTGTGTGTCGCAGGTGACGCCGCGGGAGGCTCTTTCGGCGATCAGCGGCTTCAAGGCTTCGAGCACTTCTTCGGTGCGTTGCCGGCACCGCTCGAAGACTTGCGGATGGACGGTCTTGCCGACTTCGGGAAGCGATTGCTCGAAATTCTCCCGAGCATTCTCTGCGACGACGGGCCAAGTTCCATACGCCGAGATGGCATCGGAACGGGCCGCCGTGGCATGGAACTCCGCGAGGCGACGCGCCAACCGATCGATTTCACCGAAGTCGGCCTGGCCGGATAGCAATCTCGCTTGCAACGTCGCCGAGTCCGGTAAGCGGCGCATCTTGACCGCCCACTCGATCACCTCGCCGTCGCCCTCAACCCGCACATGCCCGTCGCGGACCGCGATCGGGACCACGTCGAGGTAGACTTGTCGTGCTAGTCGGCGATTTAACAGAACTTCTTGTTCGCAGAAATGTCGCCGCCGCTCGAGCGTCGAGAAGTCGAGGAAGCCGAGGTTGAGCGGCTTTTTGACCTTGTAAACGACATGGCCGACCAGGAACACCGCGGAGATGTGGGTTTGGCGGAACTCAACGGACTCCGCCTCGAAAGGGTATGCTGCGGGGCTTTTGAGCGCCTCGATCAAGTCCGGCAGGTTCATGGCCTGTGGTCTCGGCAGGAGGAACGTGGCGAATCAGCATTGGGCCAACTCTCGTGCCCGTCGCAAGTCACGGACCAAAGCCTGCCGTTGCCGTTCCGCTAGGTCACCGGGGACGCGCAGGATGCTGGCGGGGTGATAGGTAGCCAACGTTTGTGGGCACAGGGGGCTGGGCAGGACTCGGCCTTGGGCCTCCCGCATGCGAAAACCGTGCCCGAAAACCGCTTGGGCGGCCGTCACTCCCAAGCACACCACGACCTTAGGGGCGATCTGCTCCAATTCGGCGACGAGCCAAGGTCGACAGGCGATGATCTCCCCGGCATCGGGCCGACGGTGGAGGCGAAATTTGCCCCGCGGCTGATGCTTGAAATGTTTGACGGCGTTGGTCAGGTACACCTGCTGCCGGTCGATCCCCGCTTCATTCAGTGCCGCGTTCAAAATCTGACCGGCAGGGCCGACAAATGGTCGCCCCGCCAAATCCTCTTCATGTCCGGGCTGTTCGCCGACTAAAACCAAGGCGGCATCCCGCGGCCCCTCGCCGAAGACCGTTTGCGTGGCGCTCCGATATAAGTCGCACCCTTGGCAACGTTGGGCGGCCAGGCGAAGCTCGTGCCAATCGGCTCGAGCGGGGACGAATTCCTGAGCGCTGCGGCCGCATCCCTCGGTATGACGGATCATCTCGGCCACCCGCCGCGGGGCCTCCTCCAACATCTCCGCGATGATGTTGGTTTCAGGAAGTGTCCGCCAGTGGCGCACGGGCATTTCCCGCCGCATCATCGCCAACTTGATTCGTGCAGGGTTGAATGTGGAGCGATAGTACGCACGCCATAAGTCTTCGAGGGCATCCGGGGCCGGGGCCTCTGACTGCGGAACACCAGGACCAAAGCGCAATTCGCGCTGATCCCACGTCACCGACTCATCCGGCGTGAGGATCGTCCAATACATGCTGGGGAATCGGCGGG
>JAOAAM010000151.1 GCA_026418875.1 Gemmataceae bacterium
GTCTCGGCGGCAATTGCGATGGTTCATCTTTGGTCGATTTCGGCGGGTCCGTGGCGGGGGGAGGGGCTGCCGCCGTCGAGGGCGGCGTTGCCACTTTGAAGACAGCTTGGCAGCGGCTGCACTTGAATGCTTTGTCCGTGATGCCCGGGGGTATTTGGACCTTCACGCCGCACTTGGGGCAATTAACCATCGTCTCCGCCTCCCGTCGGTCGCTGGCGGTGTGGTGTGTAAGGAGAGATTTTTGTGTTGCGCGGGCATTGTACCCCGCTTGACCTGAAGCCGCAAGGTGCGAAGCCTCAATTTTCTTTGACCGTTTTTTCTAGGATCGTCATGAAGACTTGTAGGCCCGGTGCGCAGTCTTGCTTTTCACACGGATTCAAGAATCAAGCCAAGGCCGGGGCGTTTCAACCGCCGTTCGGTTTGCTGTCTCGCGATCCGCCGGCGGCTTCAAGCGTGCCTTGTTTCGCCATGCACGCAGTCCGGGTTGCCGCGAGCGGCGGTGGGCGGTTGCACCAAGTCGTTCGCCGTTGCAATTTCTTGGGAAATCGGCAAACTAACCTTGGCTCGGCATTGTATCACGGCTGGGCCAAGGTCACTTTTTTACGAGGTGGTCATGAGACAAATGTTCGCGACGGGGATCATGTCGGTTTTCCTTTGGGTGCCTTTGGCGGCTCAGTCACCAAATCCCGACACGCCGAAAGATACCAAGCCGGATTCGCACGAGCAGATCGTCATCGATATGTTGTCGGCCATGCAAGATGCCACTAAGGCACTGGCGAAGGTGCAAGATGCCCAGAGTGGCAAGGAGGCCAAGCCGAACTTGGAGAAGATCGCGGCGCGTATGGGCGAGATCAGCAAGCGAGTAGAGAAGATCGGTCGGCCGACCAAGGAGCAGGAGGCAGAACTGGAGAAGAAGTTCAAAACGGCCGTCGATGAAGCGGTCAAGGATTTCCAGAACGAAATCCAACGGTTGCTGAGGACGGACTATGGGAAAGACGTTCTCAATGCCCTCGAGCAGAAGCCGATGCCCCCGGGCAAATCGTGACGACGTCGAAGTGTTGCCCAAATCTCGCCCGCTTGCCGAGGCGCGTCATGAGACTGTTAAGTTTTGCGATTTCGGTTTTGTGTTGCCTGATGTGTGGCTGGCCGTTGCTTGGCCAGCAGAATTCCGGATTGCGGATTTATTGGGTCGACGTGGAAGGCGGGGCGGCGACACTGTTGGTTACGCCTGCCGGGGAGTCGATTCTCATCGACAGCGGCAACCCTGGCCGCCGCGATGCTGAGCGCATCCACCGAGTCGCCACCGAGCGGGCCGGCTTGAAGGCGATCGATCATCACGTCATCACGCACTGGCACCTGGACCACTACGGCGGCATCGAAAGGTTGAGTCAACTCATGCCGATCCGTCATTTCTATCACCGAGGCATCCCCGACTCTTTGCCCGAGGATCGTGTCAATTTTCCCGTGCTCATCAAGGCGTTCAAGGCTGCGGCAGAAGGGAGGGAGACGACGTTGAAGCCCGGCGATCGGCTCCCGCTGAAGGCAGTCGATTCCAAGGCCATCGTTGAGATACGCTGTTTGTGCGGCAGCGGGGAAGTCGTGCCGGATGAACCGACCGCGGCCGAAAATCCACTCGCCCGCGATCACAAGCCGCAACCCGAAGATCCGACGGACAACGCGAAGAGCTTGGGATTCCTCATCAAGTTTGGCGGCTTCCGCTTTCTCGACTTGGGTGACTTGACTTGGAACATCGAGTACAAGCTCGTCGCCCCTACGGACAAAATCGGCCCGGTCGATGTCTATCAATCGACGCATCACGGGCTGGAGGTCAGCAACAACCCGGTGCTGATGCGGACAGTTCAGCCGAGGGTGGTCGTCTTCAACAACGGTCCTCGGAAAGGTGCGCACCCGACGGTCATTGCGAACCTGAGGCGACTCCCGGAGGTGCCGGACATTTATCAACTACATCGCAATCTGAATGCGATGCCGCATGAGAATACCGAACCGAAGTTTATTGCGAACGAATCGGCCGACTGTGGTGCAGAACCAATTTGGCTCGAGGTGGCGGCGGATGGTCGGAGTTACACAGTCCACGTCGGGGCGACGGGCTTCTCCAAACGGTACAACGTCAAGCACCCGGAATAGCCGGCGGGATGGGGGCGACGATTTCCAAGACCTCGACGGCCGGCTTTTCGTCGAGGTGGATGGCACCCAAACGACCGTAGGTGACGAATAGCCCGCGGTGGCTGCCGAACCACTCCGCGACGGCCGGTCCGGGCATGACTCGCAAGAACGCCACCGGGACGACATGTCGAAGCACGTCTTGCTCGATCAAGACTCGGCCCAAGGGCGTTTTCCCCGCGAGGATCGCCGAGCGAACTTCGGGCAGGCAGTACGACAAGCGAATTCGCGCGATGCCGAATTGGACGACCTCGTTATCACCGTGGCGGCGCAGCAGGATTCGTCGGGCATACCAGTCGTCCGACTGCATCGAAGCGAGGACTTGAAGGTGAACAGGACCGCGATGGAACGCCTCCAAGGTGACAGTCATGTGATGGGTGTGAACGAGAAGGTCACGGTAGGGAGGGGGGACCTCGCAAGCGGCGACGAGTTCCATGCGAGGGCGGTGGCCAGCCGCCGGGAACAAGTCCATCAACGTGAGCGCCGCTTCCGGGTTGTCATTCACATCCGGACGGTGATGAGTCATAGGCCTGTCTCTTATACACATCT
>JAOAAM010000185.1 GCA_026418875.1 Gemmataceae bacterium
ACCCAGTTCCCCGGCAAGTTGACGCCTTCTTTGAGGAACGTGGCCGTCCAATAGAAGTAGGCTTGATGCACCGCGGCATCGATGAACGTCACGATGAACAGGATCAGGATGTAAGGTTTCCGCAGGAACTTGATCGCCTCCAGCCACGCCAGCGGCTCGCCGGAGGGCTTGGGGGGGGTATGCGGCAGGATGAGGCTGAATGCCGCTAGCACCAGGGAAGCGATCCCCGCTGCCAGGAAGGTATAGCGAGTGGCTTCCCGCAGTGTCGCCCCGGTCAATGGCGAGCCGAGGGCCTCGCCGAGCCAAGTCACGAAGCCGACATCGCCCAGCGCCGGCACCTTCGCCCAATCGACCAGGATGAACACGAACGGCCAAGCCGCCGCGATCCAGCCGATGGTGCCCCACAGTCGCACTTTGCCGAAATCCCGGGCCGGGTCTTGCAAATTGGCGAAGGCGATCGCGTTGGTGATGCTGATCGTCGGGACGTAGAAAAGCGTGTGCAGCAGCATCAGCCCGAAAAATGGCCAATACGGCGCGGGGTTGCTGCTGTCGGGTCGTTTGATGAACGACAGTCCGATCATCGCCAACCCGCCCACGAGGTGGCTGAAGGCAAGAAACTTCTCCGCGGCAAACTTCCGATCCGCGAATTGGTTGCTGAAGAACATCGCCACCAGCGCGGACAGGTTGAACGTGCCCAAAACCAGCGGCACTTGCCACTCGGTGTTGAATCCGAGGCTCGGCACATAATCGAACACTAGCGGATACCACGCGCCCCAAATGAAAAACTGCAAAAACATCATGATGGATAGGCGCAGTTTCATATGCCCCTCGCGGATCAGGATTCTTGGGAAGTGATGAGGAATGTAAGCACCCGCCCGACGGAAAGCAAGCGCCTAGTGCGGAGAGACAACCGGCGAGACAGCGGGTCGATTGGCGGTCGGCGGGTTCTTGAGTTGGCGGTAACGTCGGGTCCGGCGGATCGGCTCCGGCAATTCACTCGGCCGCCACACCCGGATTCGATCCCGCTCCGCCACGTATCTCTCGGCATGGACGATCAACAGCCAAGGGACGCCGAGAAACACGGCGGCCAGCACGATGCCCGAGGCGATCACCCCGATGACGAATGCCGAACCAGGCCCGATCAAGCCTTTCAGTGTCGCGGCGGCTTGAGTCCCCAAAAATAGGTCGGCTTCGGCAAGCAGCGAGAGCAACATGAAGAGGAATACTCCCACCATGATCGTGATCGGCACGAACACCACCCACAGGATCAGTCCGCCGACGTAGCCCAGCCCCATCGTCGCCGCCAGGCTGTGCCAGGAATTGGCGAATCGCGCGGAGCACCAGATCCCGGCGGCACCCATGTAGAACATCGCCAGTGTCGTCACCAGAATCATCAGGCAGACCAAAAACAACGTCGCGGCCCCCACCGCCAGGCTCAACAGCATCGACCCGAGGACAATGACAAAAAAGACCCAGAAGGTGGCGAACGAGTCGAGCCGCCGCCGGAAGGCCAAGGCCAGAATGGCGGCCATCGTGAAAGCGGGGAGCGTGACCAGCCAGGCCGTCGGCGGACTCGCGATCGTCGCCAGCCACACCGAAGGAACCGAGTAAGCCAACACATACGGGGCCGCCGCCCCGAGGATGCCCCACAATTTGAACCGCACCAGCTGCTTCGTGTCCAAGGGTGTCAGAAGAAGGGCCTCCCAGGTTTGTTGCTCGCGTTCGTGGCTGATGGCTCCGGAACAGCGGATGCCCACGACCAGGCTGGCCACCACCAGAACCACGAGGCCCCACGTCACGAACGCCTCGACCAATGCATCCGCCGGGAGCGCCGTCAATGCCGTGCTATTAAATGTCAGAATCCACTCCAAAACGCTTCCGACGGGCCGGCTCGTCCGTTCGGCGATCAAGACGACCGCCAGCACCACCGTCAGGGCAGCGACCCCCGGCAGGGCGAACCAACGTGGGATCGGCTGAAAAACCGCAAGGGGGGCAATGCCATCCACGTGACGCTCTTTCCACAGCAATGGCTCGTCGTGGACCGGGGCACGCCGCGGCAACAACCGGGCGAACCAACCCGCACGGGGGCGATGTTCCAATTGCTTCGAGAAGGCCGTCCGCAAACGCCACACCGCCACGGCAAAACAGGGCAAGCCGATCAGTCCCCACGCCAACCACACCCCCGCCAGGTACTCCAGCATGGCGTGAGGCGGTTCGGCCACAATGGCC
>JAOAAM010000189.1 GCA_026418875.1 Gemmataceae bacterium
CATCTTGCCTACTCCGGACAATGCCGACTCGACGGGGAAGGGCACAAGGATGCGGCCCGGCAGATCGCGCCCCAAGGGCGGCGTGTCGCCCTCCCGACCTTCGTCAAACTGCCACAGCCCGTTCAGGTTCAGCCAGCGGTCACGGGCAAAGTGCGGCCGGGGATACTCGGGGTGAACTCGGTCGGGGCGGACATCCTTGGCCCAACGCGTCAGAAGCGGTGCCTTTGCGGGTTTCCACTCCGCGGCCGACCCCACCGCCACGCCCAACAACCCTACGATGCAGCCGATCAACCATCGCCCAGTCATCGCCTCATCCCCCGATGGTGCTGATGTCAAAGTCGAAGTTTTTGTCGATGTCGTTGACGAAGTTGTATTTGCCGTACTCAGAAGCGTCGTTGCCTTTGGATCAAGTATTCCAGGAGGGCTTTGTCGAAACTGACACTCGTATCCATGCCGACGTAGTCGGTGTGGATTCGAGCAGCTTCTTCCCGAATGCGGCGGCAATGATCCTCGAGTGCTTGCAAGTAGTCCGACCGGATACCGCGGGCATCGATGGTCAAGCGGTCGTCGCTCTCGACGTCTTCAAATTCGATCAAACCCTCGAACGGGAAGCGGACCTCGGCCTCATCGAGGATGTGGAAGAGAATGACTTCGTGGCCTCGATGTCGCAGCAAGTGCAAACCTTGCAGCAGCGGGTCGATGTCGGTCAGCAGATCGCTGAAAAGCATGATCAGGCTTTTGCCCCGCACCAGAGCGGCGAGTTGCGTCAAGGCGCGGGCAACCTCGGTCCGACCGGTCGGCTGTAAATTCGACAGCACGGCCAAGATCGACCCCAACTGCGTGCGCTTGCTGTGCGGGGGAAGGGCGGCTCGAATCTCCGTGTCGAACGTGACCAAACCCACGGGATCCTGCTGCCGGATCATCAAGTAGCCTAATGCCGCCGCCAGGCAGATCCCATACTCGAATTTCGTCATCTCCTGCCGATAGGTCCAGCCCATCGACTCGGAGAGGTCCATGACCAGGTAGCCGGTCATGTTGGTTTCGGCTTCGAATTTCTTGATGTAGTACTTCCCGGTCTTGGCGTAGACGTTCCAATCCAGGTACTTCAGGTCGTCGCCGGGGACGTAGTTGCGGTGCTCGCTGAATTCGACGGAAAAGCCGTGGAATGGGCTGGCATGCAACCCCGCAAGGAAGCCCTCGACAATGAACTTGGCACGCAGATCCAGCCGCGAGACCTGGCGAATCACTTCGGGCCGGAGGTATTGCTCGACACCGGGCATGGCGGCATTATATGCCCTTCGCCAAATACCGCGATCAAGCCGCGCCGTGCGCTGCGGGGGATCAGGGAGCAGCGTGACGGCTCCCAAACCCGTCACAGCAGCCCGAAAAGCATCCCGACCACGCTGAAAAAGCCCAGACTGGCGAGAAACAAAACCGTCTGGACCAGCCAGGGATTAAAAGCCCGACCCGGGCTGAGATTCAGCAGCCAGACAAAAGCCGATACGGAAAGCGCCAGGTTGACCATGAGCATCAGGACGAAGGCAAGGAACTGGAGCATCGGCTCGAAACGTGGACCGCCGACCAACCCGATCTGGATCAACAACCCCGCGAGCAGGGAGCCTCCCGCGACGATCGTCGATACCCCGCAGGCTCGACCCAAAGCCGGGATGTCGATGCCGACAGAGTAGCATGCCAGCCGCAGTAGGATGGCGAGGGCGTACATCGCCGCCAGGGCCAAGGACGCGAGGAAGAGCAACTCACACAGACTCACGGGATGCCCATTTCCTGCTCACGACAGCCGCGACACGGCCCCGACCAGTGTGCCCATGCCGACGAACAACAAACCCAGCACCGACCCGACCAGCGCACACAGCAGGAGAAAGATGGCCATGATCCGGTAAGCTCGGCCCAGCCTCGCCGGCAACATGGGGATGAGGATCCACGGTCCGACGACGAGCAACGCCAGCACGTTCAAGGCCTCGGTTAACATCCATGCTTGGGTCGTGGCGATGCCCAAAGGGGGAGCTAAGGCGAGGGCCAGTTGGTGCAACCCGTAGAAGATGGGCAAATCCACCGCGATCAAGACCACGACGATCAGCTGGCTGCGGGGCAATGAGGGTGCCGGATCCATGCCGACCAAGTCGCAGGCCGAGCGCAACAGCAGCATGGCTAGGCCCGCGCCGATGACGATCGCCACGGCGAGCGTGGCCCAGTGCACGTTCCCCCAGTCGGGCATCGTCGCCTCCGTGAATCCGCTTCCAAAACGGTAGATTCGACTTGCACTAGCTTAGCAGGAAATGGCGAGTTTGCGACCGTCCGAGGGCAAAGCCCCGCGGAGTTGCGAAACTCTGCCAAACTCAGCAGATTTTATTTTCCCGATGCTTGCGAGCGGACGGCAATGCTGGTACAGTCAGGCCAATCGTCTCATCGGGAGGAACACGCCGTGGCCAGTCCCCGCTCCCAGCGCTCTCAGGCCGAAACGCAAGGTGGCCGGCCCAAAAGCAGGCGACCCGCGAAAACCAAATCCGGGGGCACCTCGGCAGACCCGGCCCCACAACCCGCGTTCGACGACATCCTCGCACAATTTCGCCACGAAATCGAGCGTTGTGACAACTCCGACCAGCCCACCCTCTTCGAGACGCTCATCTCTCGCGGCGTCCAGATGCCGTCGCCCAAGAGCCTGACCGATGAAGAACTCTCGAGCCGGTTGAAGGAGGTGATCCACGCCTTGGCACGATTTGGGGTTTACCTGACGTCGACCGATCACTTAAGCGACCGGCAGTTGTATGCCGCGTTGTGGACCGATGTCTTGCACGTTCCTGGGCCAGCGGCCACAGCGCGGGGCGAGCCGTTTTTTCTTGACATGGTGGGTAGCGGCTTCGCCGAGGACATCGTCAATTGGCTGCGGTATTATGCCGACGACGAGTCGCGGGCGCTTTGGCAAGCATCGTTTCCCGACGAGCCGATCCTGCCGCGCGAAAAGCCGCCGTTCGATCGTGACCGTCACTTGCCGCGCCCCAAAGCCCCTCGCCGCCCGCCCCCGAAGAAGGGGTGAATCGTCTCGGGACGGAATCGAGCACCAGCTCCTTTGCCTCCAGGAGGCGAGGAGAGACTACCGTTCGCCCGCATCAAACAATGTCGGCTCGGAGGTTGGCGGCTTTCGGTTCTGCGGACGGCCGAGAAGTTCAAAGGCCCGGGGCGTCGCCATCCGACCGCGGGGGCTGCGGATGATGTATTGCTCGCGGAGCAAGTACGGCTCGACCTCGTCCGACAGCGTGTCAGTGGGCAGGTTCATCGTCGCGGCCAGCGCTTCGACACCGGTCGGCCCGCCCTCGAACACGTCGATCAGCGTTTCCAGGTAGCGGCGGTCTTGCTTGTCCAGACCTGCTCGATCCACCCCGGCCATGTCCAGGGCCGCTCGGGCAACATCGGCGGTGATCCGGCCGTCGGCCTCGCTGGCGGCGAAATTCCGCGCCCACCACAGGCGAGAATTGGCGATCCGCGGCGTGCCCCGGCTGCGTTGGGCTAACTCGTAGCTGGCCTCCTCCGTGATCTCGGTTTGCAGCTTCTTCGCGTTGACCCGGATGATGGTGGCGAGGTCTTCCACCGAGTAGAACTCCAGATGTTCATGCATCTTGAAACGGTCGCGCATCGGTCCGGACAGCATGCCGCTGCGGGTCGTCGCGCCGATCAGGGTGAATCGCTTCAATGTCAGGGAAATCGTGCGAGCATTGACACCCTCGCCCAAGACGATATCCACGCGGAAATCCTCCATCGCCGGGGAAATGAACTCCTCAACCGCGCGGGGCATGCGGTGGATCTCGTCGATGAATAGGACGGATCCCTCCTCGGCATTGGTCAAAAAGGGGAGCAAGTCCGCGGGTTTGGACAGGGCGGGGCCGCTGGTGATCTGGAGCGAAGTGCCCAATTCGTTGGGGAGGACGGTGGCGAACGTCGTTTTGCCCAGGCCGGGCGGACCGTCGAAGAGGATGTGCGCCAATGGCTCGCGTAATTTTCGAGCGGCGTTGACGGCGATTTGAAGTCGTCGGGCGACCTCCCGTTGGCCGATCACCTCGCGCAAGAAGCGGGGGCGTAGCGCCGCGTCTCGCTGACGCTCATCGAGGGCTGAACCTGTCACCATCGGATCGCGCGGCATGCCGGGTTCCCGAGTGCCATTCGCGGGGTGATCCACCTTTCCTGCGGCGGGCGGAGTCCCCCCGTTAACGACGTTGATAGATCTGGAGTAACACTTCCTCGACGGTTTGGAAACGGGCACCCCCTGCCGTCACTCGATCCAACATGTCCCGGGCGTCGGCGGGGCTATGGCCCACGTGTAAGAGGGCGTTGTAGGCCTCGGCGAGGACGTCGGTGTGGGTGACATCCGCCGAGGTCGGCCTCTCGGCGACATCCTTGGGTGCGGGCATGAGAGCGAACCGGGTCACTTTCCGCCGTAGCGACGCCACGATCTGCTCCGCGCTGGCCGCCCCGATCCCTGGCAGCGTCGTCAACCATTTGACATCCTGCCGCTGGATGGCGTCGGCAATTTCCCGAATCGGCCGAGCCAGCGCCTTCAGCGCCTTGCGCACGCCGATCTTCTCCACCGTACAGAACAGCTCGAAGAATTCCAACTCCGCTTCGGTGGTGAAGCCGACCAGCCGCGGCACGATCCGACTCGACATCTGATTGCCCT
>JAOAAM010000511.1 GCA_026418875.1 Gemmataceae bacterium
ATAAGAGACAGGGTTTTCTCGACGCCGTACCGCGGATGCATCAACCGGTACGCCAAGTCGCCGTCGTTGGTGAGTAGCAAAAGTCCTTCGCTGTTCTCGTCGAGCCGTCCCACCGTGTAGACCCGCTGTTCCACTTGGGGCAGCAAGTCGATGGCGCGTGGGCGGCCCGCCGGGTCGTGATTCGTGCAAACGTAACCTTTGGGCTTATTGGCGATCCAATACGTCGGTTTTTCCACCCGAATCGGCACGTCGTCCACGCAGATGCGTTGCTGCTGGGGATCGACTCGGAAGCCGAGTTCTCGGATTTTCTGGCCATTCACGGAAACCCGGCCCGCGGCGATCAGTTCATCGCAGAATCGCCGGGAGCCGACTCCAGCGTGAGCCAAGACTTTGTTCAGACGCTCCATGACACTCGCTTTCCCGACCGCCGCGATGGAAGGATGAGGCACGAGGGGTGCGGATTGGGGCCGATCGCCCCGCAACATTGTATTGGTCCGGACGAAAAAGATGGAATCTGGCGGTATCGGCGGGAATGGTCCGCCGAGTTTGACTCCTCGTTAAATCCCCCTCATCCTTCGTCGTTATCCGCCCTGTCACGCCGCGAGAAACCCCGTTTCGCGGCGTGAACCAGTTCGGCTTGACAGGGAGAGGTGGCAGGTTATGGTCCGCCGACTGTTGGGCTAGGCGCCCCGTTCGACGGTACGGGCAAAGGCAAGCCGGGGTGTCAACCTCGACGGATCGAGGGGGTAACAGCGATGCGCTCAAGGATGGAGCGGCGGACGGCTTGGCTGAGTTTCGGCAGTTTGATTTGCCTTAGTGCCGTGGGATGCTGGAGCACCTCGTCGGGCTTGGCGGGGCGTGCCAATTCCCCGGCTCCGATGTGGCGGCCTCCCACCTCGGGTCAAGCGAATGTTCGGCCCGGGACCGGCCCCGCCTCACCGTCGACGCCAAACAACCCGGCGGTGGCCACGAAGGGGGCGAATCCACCGGCGGCCTCGCCTCCTGCGTCACTACCGACTCGACCTGAAGGACCAGGTGCGAGTGCTCTCGACCGTGCCACGCTGAGCCAAGGGGCGATCGCGGCCGTCGAGCGGGGAAACAACGCGAGTGCGGAGCCTCTGCCACCACCTGAGGGCGGCGGTTCGCGGGACCTGAAACCGATTGCCACCAACGCGAGTTCCTCGGTCGGCAAATCAAGCCAGGGAGTGCAGCCGGCGAGTCATGCCGCCACCGGGGAAAAGCTCCCGGATTTGGATCCGGTCCCCGTAACTCAGCCTACGGCGCAACCGACCGATCTGCCCGCCGTGGCCCCGATCTCGTACCAGGATATCCCGATCAAGAGGAATTGGCAGAAATCATCTCCGCCCGTGATGCCCGTCGACATGGACTTGCCGCCGCCGAATCCCAGTCCGAAGCTTCGAGGGGCCGAGCCAACCGCACCATTGTCGCCCCCACCACAGTGAAGCGGTAGTCCCAAGGTGGCTAACGAAGGAAGCGGGGGTTATCTCTGGTTTCGATCCAAGTCGACTTGGTCGAATCCACCGGGCGATTCCCTCACCGAAATCTCACCCCAGCGTCGCGCGACGAGGGCGGCCAGATAACCCGCCTTGAATCCCGCGTCGATATTTACGACCGCAACATTCGCAGAACAGGCGTTGAGCATGGTGAGCAGGGCCGCCAAGCCTCCGAAGGCCGTGCCGTAGCCAATGCTC
Organism: Gemmataceae bacterium; assembly: GCA_026418875.1. Taxonomy (GTDB): domain Bacteria; phylum Planctomycetota; class Planctomycetia; order Gemmatales; family Gemmataceae; genus CAKZUU01. The sequence goes on from JAOAAM010000511.1 coordinate 1,713, forward strand.
GTGGGGACCGCGAACACGGGGCAGGGGACCAAGCCGCCGACGACACTGGGCAGGGCACCATCCATCCCAGCCACGACGACGACGGCGTCCGCCGACTCGAAGCGGTCTCGTTGCCGAAGCAGCCGGTGCAGCCCCGCAACGCCGACATCGACAATCAGGTCGGCAGTCGATCCCAAGGCCCGGACGGTAACGAGCGCCTCCCGCGCCACGGGAAGATCACCTGTTCCCGCGGTGATGATGGCGACTTTGCCGACCGGGTCTGACGTCGGCCCGACCTGTAACCAGAACGTCCGGGCCAGGCGATCCTGCTCCGCCTCGGGAAAAACTGAGGCTAGATGCACGGCTTGCTCGTCACTGACCCGAGTGGCCAGGCAAGACTGACCCGCGTCGAGCAGCCGCCGGGCGACCCCCTCGATCCACTCCGGCGTTTTACCGCTGCACAAAATCACCTCGGGAAAGCCACACCGGCGGCGGCGGTCGAGGTCGACCGTGGCGTAGGCCAATTCGGCGGCCGACTCGCGCGTCAACAATCGCACCGCGCCGTCCACCGGCAGTGTTCCGACACGCACTTGTTCCAGGATCTGTCGTAGATCTTCGGGGTCCATCGGCTCTCTTCGGGTTCGAGAGGGTGACAAGGCTGAATCTAACTTTCGACACGGACTTCAACAATTGTTCGAGTCGAGAAATTTTTCTGAAGTGCAGCACCGCGACGACCGATGTCATCGATACAACCGGGGAGTCGGTCCAGGCTGCGCGAGCGTGGCATCCGTGGAGCCGGTGAGCGCGGCAGGTTCGGGGGAACTGTGATGAACGGCGCGACGATGCTCGTAGCGGGTTGGATGGCGTGCGTCGGGACCTTGCCGCCGGACGTTGTCCCCATGAAGGATCGAGCGATCCAAATTCCGATCGTGCTGAATCGCCCGCAACAGATCCGCGAGTTGCTCCTGTTCGTCTCGAGTGATCAGGGCCGAACCTGGCAACAAGTCGCCGTTGCTCGTCCGGACCAGCAATTCTTCCCATTCACGGCTCGTGAAGACGGCTTGTTCTGGTTCCAAGTAGTCACGATCGACCACCGGAACGAGCGTGAACCTTCGGATTTGAATCAGTTGAAGCCCGCGTTGGCGATCCTCGTGGACACGCAACCGCCCCTGTTGCGAATCACCTCCGCGGAGAAATTGGCAGAGGAAGTCGCCGTGACCTGGCAACTTCAGGAGGCGAACCCGGAAATCGAGAGCCTGCGGCTGGAGCATCGCCCCGCGGGGGATCCTGCGGCGGCGTGGGTTCCGGTGCAGATTACGCCCATGGTGGCTGGACAGGCACGATTTCGACCGGCGTTTCCCGGGCCTATCCAGGTTCGCATGACGGTGCAGGACGTGGCGGGCAATATGGGGCAGGCTTCGCAAACGATCGGCACGGTCGGGGCAAACGCGATGCAGGTAGCCAACGTGCCGGCCCCACCACCGACTCCCGTGGCCGACCCCGTCCTGCCGAACGAGCCGGTGTTGCCGCCACCGCCGGTCCGCGGGGCGGAAAGCGCTCCGTTCCAACCGCCATCGCGCGAGTTGCAGCCGGCGTATCGTCCCGAGCCGTCGCCGCCGGTCGCCGCATCCCGACCGGACCCCTCGCCCACAGGAATCACGCCGGTGGCCACCAACTCTCCGGCGAGCAGCACCCAACTTCCACGACCCGAACTGCGAAACACCCAGTTGATCAACAGTACGCAAATCAGCTTGGAGTACGAGGTCCCGCGCGTCGGCCCTTCGGGCTTGCGAAGCGTCCGGTTGTACATGACGCGGGACGACGGCCGAAGCTGGGAGGAACTCGCCGACGACCCCGACTTGCAATCGCCGATCCAAGCTAACTTGCCCGGCGAGGGGCTGTACGGTTTTCGCCTGGTTGTCGAGAGCGGTGCCGGGTTGAGCAAAGGAATGCCGATGCCCGGGGACGCACCCGAGCTTCGTGTCGAAGTCGATTTGACTCCACCGTACCTCGAACTGTTTGCCCCGTTGCCTGATCCGAAAGAGCGTGAAACTTTGGTCCTCCGCTGGAGCGCGGCGGATAAAAACCTGGCTCCCTCTCCGATCATGCTGGAGTGGGCGACGAGCAAGACCGGCCCGTGGGTGTCCATCACGCCGCAGCCAATCGCCAACAGTGGCAGCCACACTTGGAAGCTGAACCAACGTTTGCCCTACCGTGTTTACCTGCGCGTCACCGCCCGGGACTTGGCAGGGAATATCGGTGAGGTGATCTCGCCCGAGCCTCAGCTGATCGACTTGACAAAGCCCGAGGGGCACCTCATCGGCATCAAGAGTGCCTCGGTGCCCATTAAGCCGTAATCAAGAGCGAAACGGGGCGGGGAATGGGCAAGGCAGCGGCATCACCCACCTTCGCCCCAGCGGTTTTATACTAGACTAGCGACAAGACCCTTGCCGTCTCGCTTGGGTTGCCAGACTGGGGTTGCGGTACGCCAGGCCATGTCGGAGAAACCGCTCACCGAAACTTGGGTTGCCCCCCTCCGCCGGGCGGCCGTCAAGGATACCCCAGCCTACCTCGTCCATATTTACCCCGTGGGTGCCATGATGGGCACTCGCTACGTCCTCAAGGACAAGCCCCTTCTGATCGGACGAGAACACGACTGTAACGTGTGCATCCCGGAGCACTCTGTTTCTCGGCGTCATGCCCGAGTGGAGATGACGCCTGAGGGAGTCGTCGTCACCGACTTGGGGAGCACCAACGGCACGTTCGTCAACGATGAGCCAGTTCGTGGCCCCACCCGACTTGCAGATGGGGATTACCTGCGTGTCGGCAACTGCATTTTTCGCTTTCTCGCAGGCGGCAACGTCGAGGCGGAATACCATGAGGAGATTTACCGACTCACGATCATCGACGCCCTGACCCAGGCTCACAACCGTCGCGCCCTGCTCGAGTTTTTGGATCGCGAGTTGGTCCGGTCGCAGCGGCATGGACGTCCTGTCGCCCTCGCCCTCTTGGACATCGATCATTTCAAGTCGATCAACGACCAGTTCGGCCATCTGGCTGGTGATTTTGCCCTGCGCGAGCTGGCCCAGTTGATCCGATCGGTGGTCCGTCGTGAGGATTTGTTTGCCCGCTACGGCGGGGAAGAGTTTGCCTTGGTGCTGGTCGAGACCGGCCTGCCCCAAGCGGCCGAGGTGGCCGAAAGGATCCGCCGAACGATCGAAGGTCACGTCTTCCGGTACGAGGAATCGGAGTTTCGATTAACGGTCAGCATTGGCGTGGCGGCGACACCCGGCGGAGAAGAACTCACCACCACGGAGATGATCCGCCGGGCGGACGAAAAACTTTACCAGGCCAAACACTCCGGGCGAAACCGCGTTCAGGCCTGATGCCGAAGCCATCCCATGACATCCTCGCCCCCCGTTTCCCCATCGACCCAACGTCGAGTAAAATCAGGGCATGGCGAAGAAACTTTACATCGAAACGGTTGGCTGTCAGATGAACGTGTTGGACAGCGAGCTGGTTGTCGGCTCGTTGCGCCAGTTGGGTTATTCCCTGACGACCAGCCTCCGTGATGCGGACGTCATCCTGTTCAACACATGCTCGGTTCGTCAGCATGCCGAGGACAAAATCTACTCCGCACTCGGTCGCTTGCGGGGTTTCAAAGCTCGGCACCCGCACCGGATCATCGGCGTGCTAGGGTGTATGGCGCAGAAGGATCAGGAATTGATTCGTCGGCGGGCACCCCACGTGGACATCGTCTGTGGTCCCGGGCAGCTACGGCTCTTGCCAGACCTGATCGCCCAAGTCGAGGCCACGGGCGAACATCAAATGGCGGTCAGCCTCGGCCGAGCTGAGGCCTCCCGGCCCGAAGTGACGGAAAGTTTCGAAAGCTACGATCCGCTCCGCGAGCCGGGCATGCGCCCCTCGCCGTTTCAAGCATATGTCCGCACTCAGTTCGGCTGCGACAAATTTTGCACCTATTGCATTGTGCCCTCCGTCCGTGGACCGGAACAGAGCCGTCCGCCCGAACACATCCTCGCCGAAGTCCGACAACTGGCAGACCAAGGTTGCGTCGAAATTACGCTCGTTGGCCAGACCGTGAATAGCTACCGTTTCGTCCACGGCGATGGTCGGGTCACACGATTGAGCGATCTGCTCGAGAGAATCAGCAGCGTCGCGGGAATCCAGCGAATCAAGTTCATCACGAACTTTCCCCGGGACATGTCGGACGACTTGCTCGACGCGCTGCGAGATCTGCCCAAGGTGAGCAAATACCTGCACGTACCCGCTCAGCACGGCGACAACAATGTACTTAAACGCATGAAGAGGATGTACACGGTCGAGTTCTACCGCGAAATGTTGGCCCGATGCCGAGAGAAGGTGCCTGAAGTCGCGGTCAGTAGCGATTTCATCGTTGGATTTTGCGGTGAGACGGAGGAAGAGTTCGAACGCTGTGTGGACTTGGTCCGGGAAAGCGGATTCAAGAACAGCTTCATCTTCAAGTACAGTGCTCGTCCGGGGACCAAGGCCGACGAACTGTACCCCGACGATGTCCCGGAGGAAGTGAAGAAGCGCCGGAACAACGACCTCCTCGCGGCGCAAAATGCGGAGAGCTTGAAGGATCACCGTCGCTTAATTGGCCGGACCTTTTCGGTCCTTGTCGAGGGGCCGAGCAAGATCGCGGTGAAACGCCCATCTCCGGCGGGGCCGATGCAACTGACCGGGCGAACCTGGACCGATCATATCGTCGTGTTCGCGGGGAACGAGCGATGGATCGGTCGCTTCGTCGACGTCCATATCGATGACGCCTCGGCCTTGACGCTCTTTGGCAGCCTTGCCACCTCCGAGGAAATCGGCGTATCCGATGCAATCATCTGCCCCACCGCGATGCACGATTCCTCGCCTGTGAACCGCCGGATCGGACTGCCCGTGGTGTGACAATTGGTCGGACGGCGATCGTTCGGCAAAACGGTGCCGAGCAAATCAGCCCCACCTTCGCCTCAGTCGGACGGTGGTTTTGGCGAGGGGTCGAGGTAGTTTTGCAGCCGGCGGCTCTGATGGACTTCGTCGCCTGCCTCGGTTCGTAGCACAATCAGTGCGGCCGCGTCGGGTGTCTCGTCGATGAGGCGAAGCGCTCGCTCAAGATCCAGCAGCGCGGCTGCCTTCGTCATGGCGTCGGCATGGATCCCCCGCCGGGCCACGACCGTGACGCTGCGACGTCCCGTTTGACCCAAGCCGGTCCGCGGATCCACCACGTGGGAATAACGGGTTCCGTTGATCTCCACGAATTGCTCTTTGTCGCCCGTGGTCGACACCGCGGCATTCGCCAACCGCAGCGAATACTGTGGTTTATCTCCCGAGATTGATGCCACATCGACGCGCCAACCCGTCTGTCCGGGGGGGGCATCGGCGACGGCGATGTCGCCGCCAACTGCCGCCAACGCCCGCTTGATCCCGACTCTCTTCAGAGTCTCCAGAATCTCATCCGCCGTGTACCCTTTGCCGATCCCACCCAAGTCCAGTTGCATGCCAGGGACACGAAATTGGACGGTTCGTTCCGCGTCCTTCAGCACCAGTTTGTCGAAGCCGACTCGGGCTTTGGCTTCGGCCAACGTCGCTGGATCAGGGAGACGCTGCGTCCGTCGGGAAATTCGCCAGAGTCGGACGAGAGGACCGATCGTCATGTCGAAGGCTCCGTCCGATCGCCGAGCAATTTCCTGGCCCGTCTTCAGCACGTGGAAAAGCTCTGGGCTGACCGGGGTCGGAGGAGCGATGCTCTCTCGGTTGGCTTGGCATAACCGGGATAGCTCGCTGTCCGGGTCGTAGTCGCTCATGATCCGATTCAACTCGACGACTCTGGCGAAGGCGGCCTTGGCCGCGGACTCTGCCTCAGACTTGTCCCGGGCGTAGAGCACGATGCGCACCGTGGTGCCCATGTGCGGCTCCCGGAACTCGAATCGCTGTTCGTCTGCCAACCCCTCGACACCGAGAGCGAAAAATGCCAAGAGCAGCGGCAACCTCATGGGGTTTGTCCTAAAATGACGGCTGTCGTACTCCCCGTTTCCCAAAGTGAGAGTATCACAAATGCCCGGGTCGTTGAAGGTGGTCATGGCAGCGTTGGTGACGGCCTTGGCCGTGGTGTTGGCGATCCTCCGTCACCCCGCTGGTCAGGTTTCCGCGGCCCCGGACGATCGCCCCGCCAACTATGTCGAGTCCATCCCCGGCACCGATGTGACGTTCGAAATGATCGGGGTGCCCGGCGGCACTTACCTTCGAGGCAGCCCAAACTCGGAAACTGGTCGAGGCGATGACGAAGGCCCGCAGCACCCCGTCATCCTGCGACCTTTTTGGATCGGCAAGTGCGAAGTCTCGTGGGACGAATACGACATTTACCAGGACGAGATGGGCGTCGAGGATCCCAAGGAAAATGACGACAAACGACAGGCCGATCCCGATGCCATCACCGGCCCAACCCCCCCCTACGTCGACAAGAACTACGGCCACCCCCACAAAGGTCACCCTGCGATCTGCATGACGCATCATGCCGCGATGGAATACTGTCGCTGGTTATCGAAGAAAACGGGCAAAGCCTATCGCCTGCCCACCGAGGCGGAGTGGGAATACGCCTGGCGTGCGGGGTCGTCGACCGCATTCTGCTTCGGCGATGCTGCCAACGGACTCGATGACTACGCCTGGTACATCCAGAACTCACACACCGCCAAGAAAATTAACGGCGGCACCCACGCTGTGGGCACCAAAAAGC
>JAOAAM010000248.1 GCA_026418875.1 Gemmataceae bacterium
TCTCGTGGGCTCGGAGATGTGTATAAGAGACAGGGTTGGAGGCGCGACACGGGGGGAGTGAATTGCCGCGTTTGCAAATCCCCGCCGGCTGCGAAATCCGCGACACTCGGCCGATCGCCGGGGGGACACGATGGATCATCGACGCACCTCCGGGACCGATGCACGTGTCGGTGGTGGGGCGCTCGCCACGGGATGAGACTCCATTCATCAGCCTGCGGCAACCTGCTGAGCCGACCCTGACCGCCCGCCATTGGCTGGCGACTGCCCCTGGATTTCGCTTGGGGAATGCGTTGCCGGCGACTTCCGTCGATTTACCCCCCGCGGAGCTTCTGTCCGCGGCGCGAATCGATCCGGAATGGACCGTGTGGCGAATCAGCACCCATGACCAAGACCTGACCCTGCAAACCCAGACTGGTCTTCGCCACACCTGGCTGGAACTGAGCCTCGCCCCTGGCCCACGTCATTGGCTTGCCCGTTTGGCCGGTTGGGTTGCGGTCGAGCCGACAGCATCCATCCGCCCGCCCAATGGTCGACAGTTTCTGTCGGTCCAAGTCAATGGCCGTGAACTTACCTCGTTGGAAGATTTGGCCCAAGGCGCTCCCCTGCCACGGGGTCTCAGCTTCGTCACGATGGTTTGGCCGGCTCATGAACTGGATTTCCAACTGCCGGAACTCGTCGTCACCGGGGCATCGAATCCCCTCACACCGGTTTTTGTGACGGTGGTTTGGCCGAATCCCGGTCTCTTACGATCTTCGCGGGCGGCTCTCGATCCCGTCGAGGTCGAGCCGAAACGGCAAGAATCATTCCAGGATTTCCTCCGCCGCTTGGGACCAAGCTTTTCCAAGGCGGAATCTTCATCGCCCCGGGTGCCCTCGTTACCCAATCTGGCGGACGGTTCCGGCGGGCCGTATGACTCGATGTTCCTGCGAGGCGATCGTTTCACTTGGATATGGGAGCCGGACGGCCCCCCCGAGATTTCCCTGCCCGAGGCCCCTCGACCCCCTGCGGTGGCGCAAGTGATCGCCACGGCCTTTCTCACGTTGGCAATCCTCGGGTTGTTCGTCATTCGACGTAGCTGACAGCCTCGTGCCCCGAACGCGGATGATGACCGCTGTAGGCGGCCCACAGTACATCGATCGGATGGGCAGCCCACACCGATGGGAGATCTCGACGGAGGTGTCGGGCAATCTGCAAGAGGCAGCCCGGGTTCGCCGTGAATACCGCCTCGGCACCTGTTTCTTGAATCCAGCGGATCTTTCGTTCGCCGAGTCGCTCTGCCATCTCGGGCTGGCTCAAGTTGTAACTGCCGGCTGCCCCGCAGCAGACTTCGGATTCGGTCAACGGCTCGAGCCGCAATCCGGGGATCGCCTCGAGTATCTGTCGCGGCGGCTTGCGGATCTGCTGCGCGTGACACAAGTGACACGCATCGTGGTAGGTGGCTCGGATGTGGACGGGGTGCTGCGGCGGGACCAACCCCAACCCGACGAGAAATTCACTCACGTCGCGGACCTTGGCGGAGAATCGACGAGCGGGTTCTTCATCAGCCGTGTGGTGCATCAGGTGATGGTAATCCTTGAGCATGGCCCCGCAACCAGCCGCGTTCACGACCACCGCATCACAGTTTGCTGTCGTCTCGTCTCCCGCGAAGCCGAACGCTCGGAGATTCCGTTGAGCGAAAGCCCGAGCCGGGTCCTCCTCCCCCAAGTGGTAATGCAGAGCCCCGCAACACACCTGATCGCGGGGGATGACGACTTCGCATCCATTCTTCTGTAAGACGCGAATCGTGTTCCAATTGGTCTGAGGATAAACGGCGTCGGCCACGCAGCCGAGAAACACCGCCACCCTGGCCCGTCGTTTGCCTTCCGCGGGCATCACCGCGGGTAGCTTTCCATAGTGGCGCGAGAGGGGGGGCAGCATCTCGTGCAGGCGGCGAATCGAGCTTGGGAGAAGCCGCAGCATGCCCGTGCGATCGAGCCAACGGTCAAGCCCCCAGCGTTGCATCCATGCCACGGGGCGCAGCAGAAAACGGCTGCGGCCACGGTAGGGGAAGACATGACGCAACACCAGCCTCTGGATCCAAGGCATGCGTTGCACCTGTTGCCCAGTCCGCGTCAGATGTACTCGGAACGGCTCGATCAGTTTGCCGTATTGCACTCCCGAGGGGCAAGCCGTCTCGCAGGCACGACAATTCAGGCACAAATCGAGATGGCCTTTGACCACCTCGTCCAAGGCGATCGAGCCTTCGATCACGCCACGCATCAGGTAGATGCGGCCACGCGGGCTGTCCGCTTCCAACCCAGTTTCGAGGTAGGTCGGGCAGGCCGCCGTACACAGCCCGCAATGCACGCAATCCAACAGTAGTTCTTCATCGATGTCAGGTCGGGACGACAAAACGGGCAACGTGGTGCGTTGAGGGACCGTCGCGGTTTTCATGCTGTTTGTTCTAGTCGCACCGGTCTCGTGCCGGGAGGATCAGCAGTTCGGACGCCGTCACCGTCGCATGTGTCGGAAGTTACGAGAAAATGAATCTTCCCGGATTGAACAGGTTGTGCGGATCGACTTGACGCTTGACGGCTTGCATCAGCCGCCAATCCGGGCGTTCCTTGCCATACGGATCGAGCTGGGTCTTCCAGTCGATCGGACACCGCCAGACGACGACACTGCCTCCCACGGCTGCGGCGACTCGGCGGAAGCCCTCCAATTCGTGTCGGGCTTGATCGATCGACATGTCGCGGACCGCACGGCCCCAGACAATCCCACTCAGCGCTTGGGCCTGCCATTCGAAGCCGCCTTTGGCCAGGTTTCGGACAAACCCTGCCACGGCAGAAGATGGCAGGCTCGCCTTCCACGACCAAGCTGCCGGCGAATGCATTCGCTCCGTCAGGGCACAAACGCGATCATCGGCAGCGTTCTCCCGAGCGATGTCCATCGCCGTCTGCGGAAACTCACGCTGGATCTGGTCGACTTGCCAGGCAACAGCCGCTGCATTGTCCTCGAAACCGACGACAATTTGGCAGCGATCTCCGCCCATTCCCTCTGCCTCGACATAAGCGGGGCGCGTCGCCGATGCATGAAGACGATCAAGAGTTTCGCCGAGCGAAGAGACCGGACAAGAAAACGTGACCGAAACATGAGCTTCCGGCATGGGTCGGAGTTTGAGGGTCACCTGCGTGATGATGCCGAGAC
>JAOAAM010000259.1 GCA_026418875.1 Gemmataceae bacterium
AGATGTGTATAAGAGACAGGTCTACATGTGGGACTTCAGCGACGAGAAGAACCCGCGCAAGCTGTGGGAATACAACTTGCTTGGGAAAGTGGCCGGTGGCAACATCATTGACCAACGACAAGACGCCGACGGCACGCTGTGGCACACCTATGCTGATGGCTCTCGCTTGCGCGTCGGCCAGGCCGGGTGCTTGCAAACCTCGTATGTCTGCCTGCCCACACGCCAAGGACTGATCGCCCTTGAACCGACGACGGGAAAAGTTCTCTGGCAACGCGAAAGTTCCTCGGGTGTCCGGCTGTTCGGGGATGACGAATTCGTCTTCGCCGTCGAGACAGGGCAGGATGGTGCCCCCACACGAACGGAGGTCCTCCGCGCGGTGGATGGCGTCGCCGTCCAGGTTCCCGACTTTGCCAAGCTCTTCCACCCCAGCCGGCGGGTCAGTCAAGTCGGCCGGCATCTGTTGCTGTTCGACGCTGGCCCCGACTCGACCAAACGCCTTCGGCTTTACAACATCCTCAACGGCCAGGACGTCTGGCAGGCGACTTTCCCCAGCGGCTCGAAAGTGATCCGCTCGGCCGATCCCCAATTCACCGGCATTTTGCAGCCGGATGGGGCGATCCGACTCCTCCAAGCCTCCACCGGCCAGGTCGTCCTCGACATTGCCGACCCCGACTCGCGCATTCAACCCGAGCATCTCCAGGGCATCCAGGAGATCGGGCTGCTCCTGGATCGTGGCTACTTCTACATCGTTCTGAATCGAGCAGCAGAGAACGGCGTCTACTCCTACCCTGCCGTTGGGAACGGGTTGAAGGCGCTGCGGATTCATGGCACGGTGTATTGCTACAACCGGGCCACCTCGGAATTCGAGTGGTTCCGCGACGACTTGACCCACCAGTTCCTCATTCTCGAAAACTTCGACGACCTCCCGGTACTGTTGTTCGGCAGCATGGTGCACCGAGCGAATGGGAACAGTCAGACCACCAAGTTCGAGGCAATCGAGAAACGGACCGGCCGACTGATTTTCGAGCGCTCGATGCCCTCCAACGGCGGGCAGTTTTATGCCATGCGGGCGGATGCCAAGGCGGGAAGCATCGAGTTGATTCGGCACGACCTGATCCTCCGGCTGCAACGGGAGTCGGCAGCGGCCGACGGGACCGGTGAAAATCCGGGCACCGCGCCGAGGGAGAATCAACGCGGGGATAATCTGCCCGCTGGGCCGCAGCCGATGCGGGCAATCCAGGTGATCCGACTCCCCGCGGCCCAGGCCGTCCGGCCGATCCTGCCTCTCGTGCCGGCCGCGCCTCCCAAGCCCGCGATTCCTTGATCCATGTTGCCCCCCCGTCGTGATCTCCAGCGAACACCAGCGCTCGGGGTTGGAAGGCGGCATCCTGAGCCAATGACTGCCCGCACCAGGGCGGGTCGCGTGCAGCTGACTCAAGTCGAAAATCCGTGAGGCATCGAGCAACGATTTCCCTCGCTAGCCAGCGGAGCATCTTCTTCCCACCATCCACCGCAGGCCGCACTTTTTCCATCATTTCCTTGATTTCCATCATTTCGCGCATCCCGCTCACTGTGCCGTATCCCTTTGGGGCGTCGTTCCTTACTGCACAAAGCTTCTCTCCGGCCACTCCCTATGGCGGCACCGCATCGGTCCACCTCGCGTGGGCGGAATCCGAAGCAAACATTCCGAACTCTTGGATGCAGCGGTCAAGAGTCAAGCGGCGGGAGTCGGCCGTCGAAACCATGGTGACAGCCCAAGAGTTGTCCAGTGCCATCGAGGAGAGGAGGACGCATGTTGGTGGGGGCAAACGCCTCCCTCTCAAACACACACGACGTTAAAAATCGAAACATGATCGTCATTAACTTCCGTGACGAGAGCGGTTGCATGGAGCGAATGCCGGGCACAAAAAGAGCCAATTGGGGGGATTGGTCAAGACTGCAAAACTTCTTGCGTCCATTTTTTAAAAAGGCGAACTGATTTTCGCTGTCTTATTGACTCAACACGATTAACAATCGTTGCCGATATTCCCGATGTAGCGGGTTCGCCCCAAGTATCAGGAATTGCGCTGATTCGGGATACGCCGCCACGTCGCTCAGGTTGCGCTGCCCCTCGGCTCGACGTCGTCGATGTATCCGGCGCGAGCCACCCGATTGAGAAAGGCGGTTTTCCATGCGACGTCTCGGTGTGTGCCTGGTAGCGTGGTGCTTCGCAGGTTTCCTGCCGACGTCGGCAATGGAGACGAACCGCCGCTTGCCCGAGTCACCGGCCCACCCGGCGAGTGCGGCTTGCCCGCCGTCACCCTGCCCGCCGCTGCCTCCCACCGCACCCGGCTACCC
>JAOAAM010000260.1 GCA_026418875.1 Gemmataceae bacterium
GGCACCGGCCGTGCCTCGCCCCGCGACCTCGTCGCCATCGGTCGAACGCTGAGCCTGTTGCCGCGAATTAAAGCCAAGCTGACGGGCCGAAAAACCTCCCGGCTGCGGCAACTCGAGGCCCAACTCGAACTGTGCGCCGACCTTCGCCAAGTGATCGAGTCGGCCCTCGCCGACGAGCCTCCTCTCAATCCAAGGGACGGTGGCGTCATCCGCGATGGCTATCACCCCGAACTCGACAGCCTGCGTCAACTCTCCCGCGAAGGCAAAGGTTGGATCGCCCGTTTTCAGGCTCAGGAAATCACGCGCACCGGCATCAACAGCCTGAAAGTGGGTTTCAACCAGGTGTTCGGCTACTACATCGAAGTGACCCATGTCCATGCGGCCCGAGTGCCGGCGGAATATCGTCGGATCCAGACGCTGAAAAATGCGGAGCGGTACACCACCCCGGAACTGAAAGAGTACGAGGAGAAAGTTCTCAGCGCCGAGGAGCGGAGCCGACAGTTGGAATGGGAACTGTTCCAGTCCCTTCGAGAGCAAGTGGCCGGGCACACCCCCAGGCTGCTGCGGATTGCCGAGATCCTCTCCGAGCTGGACGTGCTGTCGGCGTTAGCCGAACTCGCCGCCTCCCGCCAATACTGCCGGCCGCAAATGGTCGATGAGCCGGTCCTGCATATCGAAGCGGGTCGGCACCCGGTCCTGGAACAGACCCTTCCCGCCGGCACCTTCGTGCCCAACGACGTGCATCTGGACGTCCAAGATGGTCGGCTCTGGCTCATCACCGGCCCGAACATGAGCGGCAAGAGTACCTTCATCCGCCAGGTCGCCTTGCTCACGTTGCTGGCCCACGCCGGCAGCTTCGTCCCGGCCCGGTCTGCCCGCATCGGCATCGTCGATCGCATTTTCACCCGCGTCGGTGCCAGCGACGAACTCAGTCGCGGACAAAGCACCTTCATGGTGGAAATGACCGAAGCCGCGAACATCCTCAACAACGCCACGGCTCGAAGTCTGGTCATCCTCGACGAGATCGGTCGAGGGACGAGTACCTACGATGGTGTTTCTCTCGCCTGGGCCATCACCGAACACTTGCACGATGTCATTGGTTGTCGCGCCTTGTTCGCCACCCACTATCACGAGTTGGCTCAACTCGCCGATTCGCTCCCGGCACTGCGAAATTACCATGTCCTCGTCCAAGAGACCGACCAGTCGATCGTCTTCTTGCACCGTATTGCCCCGGGAAGTGCGGAGCGGAGTTACGGCATCCACGTTGCGCAGTTAGCGGGGGTGCCTCGGTCGGTCCTCACTCGGGCGAAGGTCATTCTTGCGGAATTAGAGTCCCGCCACCAGCTACCTGATGCCGCCGCCGATCGCCGACGGCCACGCCGAAAGTTCGAGGGGCCGTCATTGTTCGATTCCTGATGCTGGTGGTATTACAAAGCTGTCCAAGCAGGTCGGGGTTTGTCGCCAAGGAATTCGAGCAGAGGAACCAACATGGCCATCCCGCTGCCCCTGACCGACTCGCATGCTCCCGAGGTGCCTTTGCATCATCTCGACCAGCTCTGGTTCCAGCTCGCCGGGACAATATGCAACTATACCTGCCGCCACTGCTTCATCTCATGTTCGCCGCATAACCACTCTTTCGATTTCCTATCCTGGCGCGAGGTCGAACCCTGGCTGGATGAATCCGTCAAGTTCGGCGTGAGAGAGTATTATTTCACGGGTGGAGAGCCATTCCTGAACCCGGAAGCGACCACCATCATCGAACGAACCTTGGAATATGGCCCGGCCTCGGTCTTGACCAATGCTAGTGTCTTGCGTGACGAGTGGCTGAAACGATTGCGGGCGGCTGAGGATCGATCCGGCTACTCGTTGGAGTGGCGCGTTTCCCTGGATGGCTTCACCCCCGAAATGAACGACCCCATCCGCGGAGAGGGCACCTTCGAGCGAACCATGTGCGGAGTGCGTCGGCTCATCGAATATGATTTTCTCCCGATCATCACGGTCACCGTGGTCGATGAGACCGCAGAGACAACAGAACTATTCGATGGATTCGTCAAAATGCTCCGCGACATGGGCTACTCTCGCCCAAGATTGAAAATCCTCCCCCCCCTGCGCATCGGCGCTGAGGCCGATCGCTGCCGCGGCTATGCCCCGGATGAGCGAGTCACCGCGGAGATGCTTGCCGACTTCGACATGCAGCAGCTGCTTTGCTCACATGCTCGCTTGGTGTCTGACCGCGGAGTGCATGTTTGTCCGATCTTACTTGAGGCGCCGGACTCGGTGTTAGGTCAGAGCCTGATGGAAGCGAGCCGACCGTTCGCCCTACGCTATCAAGCATGTTGGACATGTTACCAACATGGCAGTATTTGCTCCAATCCGAGTGGAAGCCTTCGGGATGGTTGAACGGATCGCGGTTTTTGGCGGAATCTACAGTAATTATTGGGCGCTTCGGTCGGCGCTCGAGATTTGCCGAGAGCGACAAGTACGGAAAATCTACTGCTTGGGAGATATGGGAGCATTCGGCCCGTACCCCGACCGGGTCTTTCCGTTGCTGATCGAGGCAGGGGTCCAGTGCATCCAAGGAAATTATGACCATTCCATTGGCCATGGGTTGGCGGACTGCCAATGCGGTTACACCGATCCGCGAGATAATCATTTTGCTCGTATCAGTTATTCGTACACCTTTGCCCGAACTTCACCTCGTTGGCGTGATTGGCTTCGCGAGTTGCCGCCGCAGTTGCGTATCGAGATGGGCGGCCGACGCATCCTGATGTGTCATGGAAGTCCCCGGAGGGTCAATGAATTTCTGTGGGAGTCCACGAGCAGCAACGCGTTTTTGCGACATTTGTGTGCAACTTACGATGCGGACGTGATCCTAATGACGCATACGGGGATCAAATGGCATCGGAAGCTGGGCGGAGGCCGACATTGCGTGAACGTTGGCGTGTTGGGGCGACCCGAGAATGATGGGAAACCGAATGTCTGGTTCGCGCTCATCACAGCCGGTGAGGATTTGGAAGTCGAGTTTGTGCCGGTTGAATACGATTACGAGCGCTTGGCAGCGGAGATGAGGTCGGAGAAATTGCCGGAGGAGTTTGTCGAAACGATCCTCACCGGCTGGTGGACGACATGTCTGGAAGTCCTGCCGGCGAGGGAGAGACGGCGGGGGCGATATTAACTCCGAGACGAGTTCCGCGTTGGAAATCACCAAAGCTTCGGTCCGAGGCTTGGGGTGCCCAAGCGTGCCGGGCGCGAGGGGTAGGCGATGGGCGGGGGTGGCGGCAGGGGC
>JAOAAM010000287.1 GCA_026418875.1 Gemmataceae bacterium
ATCTCGGATCGCGCCAGCCAAGGCGTGTACGAGGACAAAAGCGGTCCCGCGATCCGCGAGTGCCTGGCCGAAATCCTCTCTTGCGACTGGGAGCCGGTGGTGCGAGTGATCCCCGATGAGCAGGCGTTGATCGAGGCGACACTGGTCGAACTTTGCGATCAGCAACGGTGCTGTCTCGTTGTGACGACGGGGGGCACCGGTCCTGCCAAGAGGGACGTGACGCCCGAGGCCACGGAAGCCGTCTGCGACAAGATGATGCCGGGCTTCGGCGAGTTGATGCGGGCCATCTCGTTAAAGTCGGTGCCGACGGCGATTCTGTCACGGCAGACGGCGGGGATCCGCGGCGAAAGCCTGATCCTCAACTTGCCCGGGAAACCCAGTGCGATTCGGGAATGCTTACTCGCGGTGTTTCCGGCCATTCCGTATTGCATCGACCTGATCGACGGGCCGTACCTAACGACCCACGAGTCCATCGTGAAAGCGTTCCGTCCCAAGTCAAGTTGATCGGCAAACGGGACCTGCCCGATGCCGGGAGGGTGAATCTTGATGCTCCGCGTCTGGCTGATCTTCTTCGTCGGTTTGTATTCCTGGCCCGCACTCCAAGCTCAGCCGAATGATGCAACCCAGGCCACCATCCGCTGGTTGCGGTCGATGCAGACAAAAGACGGTGGTTTCCGACCTGCGCCCGAGGCCGAACCCGTAGGCAGCTTGAGGGCGACCTCGGCGGCAGTGCGGGCGTTACGAAGATTCGGCGGGCAGCCCGAAGATCCTCAAGCCGCCACCCACTTTGTCGAGAGATGCTGGGACGAGGCCACCGGAAGTTTCGCCGACCGCCCTGGCGGAACTGGCGACGTGATCTTGACGGCTGTCGGGCTGATGGCCGCCCGGGAACTGGGACTTCCCCTCGAGCGCTATCGGAACAAGGCGTTGAAGTATCTCGCCGAACGGGCCAAGGAGTATGAGGAAGTTCGAATGGCAGCCGCGGGCATGGAGGCTGCCGGCGAGGTGCCCCGCGAAGCTGCCGCTCATTGGCTGGCCGCACTTCAAGGCCGAGCGAATCCCGACGGGACGTTCGGGCAAGGTGCCGAAAAAGCTCGAGCCACGGGTGGCACCATCGTGGCGATCCTGCGGCTAGGTGGGGAGATCAAGGACCAACAACGCATCCTCGAGCTATTGAACTCGCAGCAGCAGAGCGACGGCGGCTTCGCCCAAACCGCCGACGGTCGCAGCGATCTGGAAACGACATACCGGGTCATGCGTTGTTACCACATGTTGCGAGCCAAACCGGCCCGCGCGGATGCCCTAAAGCAGTGGGTCGCATCGTGCCGCCACGACGAGGGGGGATATGGAATCCGCCCGGGGCAGCCGCCGACCGTGGGTGCAACTTATTTCGCCGCGATGGTGCTGTCATGGTTGAGTTCGCCCTGATCGGCGATCGTTGGGCATGGGCCGATCCTTTCACCGCTCGGTCTGACATCCGAGAGAGCAGAGAGCATTTATGAGTGTGATTGAGGCGTTAGCGAACTGTCAGTTTGTCGCACTGCGCTACGAGGGGCCGCACGTTGAGTGCACGGGCATCACCGCCGTCGTCAAGCAGGAGTTGCGAACCTTTCATGAACGAGGCGGCGTGATGATTGCCCCGTGGTCGGGTCGGATGACTTCCGCGCGGCAGGCGCTGCAAACTGGCAAAGTCGTGGACACGGGGTTCTCATTCCCGGTGGAGACGAGTGTCGATCGGCCGGTCCCCGTTCGCGTGCTGGCCAACACGACACCGAATCAAGCTCCGCTGTTTTATCTCGCAGCCGAGGGTTTCTTCGAGGGGGTGGAGTCTCCCTACGATACGCGCTGCCTCATTCGGGACGTTCTGTTTTTTGGCTTGGCTGTCCGACAGTTGATCGAGGGCCACGTGCCTGCGTCCTGCTGGATTTGGGGTGCCGATTGGCAAACCGTTCCGGCTGCGATCTTGCTCCGACCTCGTTATCGCACGGCCCTTACGTTGCACAACACCTTCGACAGCTTCCTGGGCGATAGTTTGTGGCAGTACGACGCCCCCCAATTCACCGTCTTCCGTCGGTATACGGCTCTGGAAACGGCCCTGGTGCACCTGGATGTCGTCACGACGGTCAACCGCGGCTACGCCTACGGGCTTCGAAACGAGGTATTCCACACGCAGGTGATGGCCCGGCATTTGCAGTTCGGAGTGCATCGCATCGTCGGTATCGACAACGCCAATTTCGTCGATCCGACACCGGAGCAACTCTCCCTCGCCGACACCTTGCAGCGGAACCCCGCTGAAGGGTTGCAACAATTGGAGCGGATGCAACAGGAAGCGATCGCTGAACTCCCGGGCGATCTCGCGGCAAAGGTCCGCGGCAAGACGTTATGCGTGGCCATGGGTCGGCGTTCGAGTCAGAAGCTCCACGACATCGTTGCCGAGGCCGTCCGCTTCGCGTTGCAGCGGCAGCCAAGCTTGCCGGTGTTCGTCTTCTTCGCCACCACCCACAGCGACTCGGGCAGTTTTGCCCGTTTGGAGCGGATTCAGCGGTTGTGCGAGGAGTTTCCGGAGCATGCTGGCTGGTCCGACGGCCGGGTTCCATACTACCCGCAATTGATGAAAGCGGGCAGCTACAACATTTTGTGCTCATTATGGGAGCCGCACGGCGGAGCCTTCGAGGCGACGATTGTCCCGATTGCTCGCGCGGTGGATGGTTTGGCCACGCAGATCAACCCGCTGAACCGTCACGGTCTGGCAGGACGAATCGCCGACTTGTGGCACTCAGAAACCGCGTTACCCAGCGGATTGACGTTCCGCGAAGAACCTTCCGAGACCTACGCGGATGACTTGCGTGAACTGTTGGAGGTCAGCCCCGCACCGCCGAACACGACGGCCCGGCGACTGGCGCAAGCGTTGGCCTCCTCGCTGATTCAAGCGGTCGAGATTCGACGCGATCGGCCGACCGATTTTGCACGGATGGTTTTGGGAGCCATCCGCCAACAATTGCCGCGAAGCTGGCTAATCAATTTCGGCGGGATGTTGTCGCTCATCGAGCTTGCAGGTGTCCGGCGAATCGGCACATTGCCTAGGATCGGACCGGATGCCGCGTTGAAGTCGCGTTAGATTGGGAAACTGGGGTCCGGTTTGGCGGTCGCCTCGGGTATAATGGCGAGCGTCATGCGACGGTTTATGACGCTCGTGTTGGTTGTCGGGCTTTGCGCGGCGCTAGCGGCCAGCGAACCCGCCCCGGAGTTGCTGCCGGTTCGCCCCAGGCCTCTGGAGGATTTGCCGGTCCCGCCGGGAACCATCATCGTCCTGCGCGATCCTCGTGACGCGTTGGGATCGGTGCAGGGCGTGGTTCTTTCGGCGGACGAATACCGCAAACTTCAAGAGACCATCGAACGCCTGCGTAAACAGGCCCTTCCGACCCGTCCGCGTGTCCCGAGCCTGTGCCGCTTTAGTGGCAAAGTCGAGACTCGAGGGACGCAGGAAATCGTCACGCTCCAAGTTTCGTTCGAGTTTCACGCCAGTGAATCGCGTTCGACCTGGTTGCTGGGATTCCGCCGGGCACTAATCGGTCGCGCCTCGCTGAATGACGAGGGCATCCCGGACTTGGTGGACACGCCGGAGGGGTTGACCGCCGTGATCGAGTCGGCCGGCCGGCATGTTCTGCGTCTAGACTTGGAGTTGCCGCTGCAAACGCGGGGGACACGGGCCGGGGAGCGGGGGCTGGCGTTGAATCTGCCCGGAGCTCCGATCACCTTGATTGATCGGTTTGACGTTCCGGCGGGGGTGACGTCGGTCCGATTACGGCCGATGTTGTCGGGCACGAATCCTCCATCACCTGCCCAAACGACCACGGTGGATGCTCGGGAATTGCAGCGCGAACCGAGCCGGTTCCCGGCGGTGGCCTTAGGAGCGGTCGATGGCGTGGAGATCACTTGGGACAGCCCGGCGGCAGCGGGACCCACCGAGCCACTGCTCGCTGCCGACGGCGAGATCGTCGTCCAAGTGGCGGAGTCGTTCGTGGAAGTGGTCGCGTCGTTGCAGTGCCGCACGTTGCGTGGGCGTCAACGGGAATGGCTTTTGCTCACGCCGCCAGGTGCCGAGGTCACTGTGCCGCAGCCGACCGAGGCGCCCGTGACCATCACGCCGACCAACGCCGACCGTTCGCAATGGCGATTGCAAGCCCGCGATGGCGAGATCGAATCCCTCAAGGTTGAAATCCGGTCGCGTTCCACGGATGCTATGGGGAAACCCTCGCCGGTGGGGCCGTTCCACCTGGTGGGGGCATTTCGGCAGCAGGGCACGGTGCGCATCATCGGACCGAATCATCTGCGGGTGGTGACCGGGCGTCCGCGAAGCGATTTGGGACCACGCGAGATTCCCGCCGACACCGCGGCACCGACACGAGCGATGGCCGAGTTCGTTCAGGCGAGTTTCAACTACGGAATGACCGCCGCGACCGCCCCCCATGAGCCGCTGCTCTACGTCGATCGGGAGCCGATCCGCGGTGAAGTGCGGGTGCAAGTGTCGCATCATTTGAATCTCAGCGAAGCCGGTTGGCGACTCACCACCGACATCCGCGCTGTGCCGATCCGAATGGAATTGGAGACGCTCGAGGTCGAGGTCCCCGCGGTGCTGCACCCGACGATCGAAGCATCGCCCCGCGAACTGGTGGAGAAAATCGAACGCGCCGACGCCGCCTCCAATCGCTGGCGGATTCGGCTGGCCCACCCG
>JAOAAM010000295.1 GCA_026418875.1 Gemmataceae bacterium
CTGTGGCGCGAGGCGCTGCGGGCCTTCGAGCAGGAGAAGTTTTTTGTCCGGCCGCCGCACGGCCCGATCTACAGTCGTGTGATCCCGCTCTTCGTCTGTCCGTCAGACTTTGACACGCAAGAGCCGCAAGACGTGGGGCATTATTACAAGATGGCCTTCACCAACTATCTCGGCGTTTGGGGCACGGATTACACCCGGCGCGATGGCATATTGTTCCTCGATTCGCGGACCCGCATCGTGGACATCCGCGACGGGACGACCAACACGATCATGATCGGGGAGAGGCCGCCAAGTACGGATTATTTGCTCGGTTGGTGGTACGCGGGTTGGGGGCAGGCCCGGGATGGCTCCTGCGAGTACCTCATGGGAGCGCGCGAGTTGAATAACTATGCGCAGTATGTGGGGATCTGTCCGCCGGGGCCGTACCATTACGCCCCCGGTCATGTCGAGAATCCATGTGATACCTTCCATTTCTGGAGCTATCATGCGGGCGGGTGTAACTTTGCCTTGGCCGATGGCTCAGTTCGCTTCCTGAGCTATTCCGTCGACCCGATCCTTCCGGCGTTGGCGACCCGCGCGGGTCGAGAGGTCGCCTCGGTGCCGGATTAAGCAATCACCAAGTCTAAAAGCTTCCCAAGTCTGCATCCGACCATGGTGCCGGTCGGCAATCCTTTCCGTTGCACGGTATAATTTGGGTGCATTCTTTGTCGGGAAGCCGTGATCCGTCATCCCTGGGCGCGGAGGTGCTGCCATGTGGCTGTTCGACGACCGAACGGTACCGGAGATTCGCACGCCACTTCCCGGGCCTCGCGCGGCAGAATTGTTGCAACGGGATCAGCGTTACGTTTCGCCGTCGTATACCCGGATTTACCCACTGGTCGTGGAACGCGGCAGCGGCTGCGTCATCGAGGACGTGGACGGTAACTTGTTTCTCGATTTCACGGCGGGGATCGCGGTGACGGCGACGGGGCATTGCCATCCGGAAGTGGTCGCTGCCATCCGCGACCAGGCCGGGAAGCTGCTGCACATGTCGGGGACCGATTTCTACTACGAGCCGCAAATTGCCCTGGCGCAACGGCTGGCCGAGACGGCCCCGGGGAAGTCGGCCAAGCGGGTGTTCTTCACGAACAGCGGTGCCGAGGCTCTCGAAGCCGCGTTGAAACTGGCCCGCTGGCACACCCGGCGGTCAAGAGTCATCGCGTTTTTGGGGGCATTCCACGGCCGGACTTACGGGGCCATGTCGCTCTCCGGGTCCAAGCTGGTGCATCGGCGCGGCTTCTCGCCGCTGGTGCCCGACATCCATCACGTCGCTTTCCCGCAGTCGGGCGACGGCTCCGGGTATGAGACGGTCCGCGGCCTGGAAAACACCATCCTGAAGCGGATTGCCCCGCCGGAGGAGGTCGCGGCGGTGTTCGTCGAACCGATCCAGGGCGAGGGCGGCTACCGGGTGGCCCCGCCGGAGTTCTTGCCCGCCCTGCGCGAATTGTGCGACCGGTACGGCATCCTGTTGGTCGTCGATGAGGTGCAGAGCGGCATGGGGCGGACGGGGAAGCTATATGCGTTCGAGCATTGGGGCATCGAGCCGGACATCATTTGCACCGCGAAAGGAATCGCCAGCGGCATGCCGCTGGGGGCGATCATCGCACGAGACACGGTGATGGATTGGCCCCCGGGGAGTCATGCCAGCACGTTCGGCGGCAACCCGGTCAGTTGCCGGGCGGCACTGGCCACGCTCGACCTGTTGGAGCGGGAGTACATGGCCAATGCCTCCCGCCGGGGCGAGCAATTGCGCGAGGGGCTGCTGCGGCTGACCGGGCGGGTCTCGTGCCTGGGCGAAGTGCGGGGCTTGGGCTTGATGATGGCCGTGGATGTGGTCCGGCAGGGCGACCCGGACCCTGCTGGCCGCGACGACATCATCCAGGCGGCTTTCCGCCGCGGCCTGCTCCTGTTGGGCTGCGGGGAAAACTCGATCCGCTTCTGCCCGCCGTTGTGTGTCACGGCCGAGCAAGTAGACACCGCATTAAGTCTGCTAGGCGAAGCAATCGACGAGGTGGAAAGTCAGGCCGTGGCGTTGCAGGCGGCGTCGGCCTGAGCCGCGGAACCCTGGGCGACTCGGGCGGAACCGCTGCGGCCGGAAGACCCTCCTTGCCGACTCCGCGGGCTGCTGCCCCGGGGCTTGACGGCGGCATTCTCACCTTCACAATGAACAAACCAATCCGAACCCGCTGGGCTGGGGCATGATGAACCGAGATTATCGCCGCTGGCTTGGGCCTCTCGTCGTGCGGCGGCCGCTACGGTTATTGCTGCGGTCATCGCTACGATCATCGCTGCTATCATCGCTGCTATCATCGCTGCGGTCGTCGCTGCGGTTATTGCTGCGGTCATCGCTGCTTTATCTGATTCCCTGGGGTGTGTCGCAGGCGGAAGAGCCGCACCTGGAATTCATCCGCGGGCTGCGGGCGGCGGGGGAGGCCGAGCTGGCACTCCGCTACATCGAGCAGCGCCTGCCGAAGGATCTGCCCGAACCGCTGCAACGGGAACTCACCCTCGAGTTGGCCCGGGTGCGGATGGATCTGGCCCGGGATGAGCCGGAACTGTCCAAACGTCAAGCTCTGTATGCCCAGGCTCGAGCGGAGTTCGAGGGGTTTTTGAACGCCCGGCCCGACGATCCGCAGGCGGCCCAGGTTCGCTCCGAGTTGGCCCGGCTGGTGGCAGCCCAGGGACGAGAGGCGATGAACCGCTCGCGACGGCTCGAAGGACCCGCTCGAGCCCAGGCGATCGCGGAGGCCCGATCCGCTTACGAGTCGGCCGCCGCGCAGTTGGAAGCCGCTGCCAAGCAACTCGCCGCCCAAGCCGAGGGGCTCGCCGAACCCAAGTCCGCCGCCGAGGCCGCCCGACTGCGGGAATGGACCCAAAGTTGGTACACGGCGGAATTGGAAGAGGGCACCATCCGCTTTGCTCATGCCCTGACCTACGCCGCCGAAGCCGGTGAGATCCAAGTTCGCGCCAAGCTCATCGCTGCGGCGATGGATGTTTTCAAGCGACTTGCCGGGCGCGATCCGAAACACCCCACTTGCTGGCTGGCCCGCGCCTGGCTGGGACGCTGCCACCTGGAAAATGAGGACTACAGCAAGGCCGCCGAACAGTTCGACGCCATTCAAGCCGAGCGCGGCATCCACGCCAACGACGCCAAGCGCGTCGCCGCCTATTTCCGCATCCTCATGGTCCGAAAGCAGGACTCCGACCTGGTCAAACAAGCGGGCATGTTCCAATCCTGGCTGGAACGTTATCGGCCCTACATCAACACGCCGGAGGGCTGCGGCGCTCGCTACTTCCTGGCCGACACCCTGGAGCGCATCGCTTACGATCCTCAGCGCGGCGGCGTGAAGCTGGACGAACGCGGCCGGCCCGTCAGCGTCACCGCCGAGGCCGCCTCACGTTTGAAACAAGCCGAGCGGCTCCTCCGTGCCCTGACCGAATTCGACAACGAGTTCACCGAGCGTGCTGCCGCCAAGCGGATGCGTCTGCTCTTGGCGATTGCCATTCGGGAGACCCCCGAGCGCGACCCGGAAAAGGTCGATTCATTCGAGAAATGCTACCTGCTCGCTCTTCTCGAAGTCGCCGAGCTGAACGAAGACCTGAAAAACCCGGAATTCGCCGAGGACCCGGACCGCGTGGCGGAAGCACGACGCCAACGTTACCAGCGGGCAGCTCGGGCGTTGGATCGGGGATTGACGCTCGTCAAGCCGTCTGACCCCCCTCGCGAAGTGCAAGACGCCCGGCTGCTGCACGTTTATGCCCACCTCATTGGGGGAGACACGGCGCAAGCGGCCACCTTGGGGGAAAATCTCGCGAAGCTGATGACCCGCACCGGCCGTGGTGCCGTCCCCGCGCTCTACGCCGTTCAAGCCCACCGGCAATTGATGCTGGCCGCCCGTGCGGAAAACGACCCAAACTCCGACGCCGCCGCACAGCACTGGCAACACGTCCAACGCCTCGTCGCCTGGATGGAAGAAACCTGGCCCGCCGAGGAAGCCACCGATTCCGCCCGACATCTTCTCGGCTCGATCCATTTGGCCGAGGGTCGCCCCCTGGCCGCTCTCGAGACCTGGGAGCGAGTCCGGCCTGATTACCCCAACCGTTTCGCCCTTCGTGGTGAGCAAGGTTCCGCTTGCTTCCAACTCCAACGCGATCCCCAAGTCCCCCCCCAGACCAAACAGCAGTGGCTGGACAAAGTGATCGCCTTGCTCGAGTCGATCCCCCGTCCTGACCCGTCCTCCGAGCCGGAAGCTCAGGCCGCCTTCTGCCAGGCTCGGATCCAACTGGGGTATTTGCTGCTGCAACAGGGGAAAGATTACCCGCGGGTCGAGCAACTCGGCCGCGACATCGCCGACTCGCTCGGCACCCTCCGCGTCGGTGCCAAGGCAACGGAGATCAAGGCCCAAGCGGAAACGTTGTGGCTGTACGGGGTGTATGGCCGAGTTCTGGAACACGTCCAAGCTCGCCGCCACGACGCCGCCGCCGAACTCTTCCTACCCGCCCTCGATCGCGTGAAGAAGCTCCCGCTGGAGGACGACCCCTCGGGCCGCCTCGCCAAGGCCGCCGCCGAACTACTGCAACTCGGATTACGCAGCAGCATCCAGCAGGGGAACATCGAACGCGCAGAAGAGATCTGGCAAGTCCTGAGCCAAATGGACGATCAAGACGAGCATTCCCCCCTCGTCGGCGTGCTGCGCGATGTCCAAGTGCAAATTCGCGAGATGAAGCGGCACGACAAGCAACGCCTGGCCGAGACCATCGATCAATACACTCGGTTCCTCGACTCCTTGGCGAAAAAGCCTAACCTCCGACCCGAGGCGAAAATCCTGCTCGCGCAGGGCTACTCCAGCCTGGATCTACCGGCCAAAGGTCTGGAGTTGATTCGCTCGATCCCTCCGCCAGCCAACCCGCGAGACGAGCCACCGCCGCCAGCCCCCTCCGGTTCCGACGACGATGCCGCCAAGTCGATGGATGAGGAGGCCAAGGCAAAGCTGGAATCGGCGAGGGAGGCGCAAGAGGCAGCCATCCGCTTGCATCGCTTCGCGCAATTGACCGAGGTTCGGCTGCTGCGCCAGTCGGCTCGGCTCGCGGCCAAGGACCAGGAAAAAACTCAGTTCGCCGCCGACATCGAGAAGAAACTGGACGCCATGATCGGCACGCCGGAGCGCCCGGGCTGGGCTTTCAACAGCTTGGAAGTACGGCGAGAGCGAATCTTCCTCCTCGAAGACTTGGGGAAATACCGAGCCGCGATGGATGCTTGGGTGGCGATGCAAAAGCCCTTCGCCAAGTTCAGCAATCCGCCGAAGGACGACCGAGAAACCCGGATGCGGGCGGCCTACTACGAAGTCCGCTTTTACATGACGCGGTTGGTCTTGATGAGCAAGCAGAAGATCGCTGATCCCGCACGGCGGCAGGCCGAGATCCGCAAGTTGGCCGAGCAACTCGTCGAACAAGAGCGCGATTCGCGGACGTCGGACTTCGGCGGAGCATCCGTACGTGCCCTGTATCAAGAGTGGCTTGCCGACGAGCCGGAGCTGTTGAAGGCTTACGTCGCCGCCGGCGGCAAAGTCTTGCTCCCGCCAACATCGCCCGCTCAATGAGGGATGGAGGTCGAAACCGATGCGTTGCTTCGCTTGGCTAGCGCTCTTCCTGGTCGCCCCCCTCGCTTGGGGACAATCCCGCGACATCGTCTACTATCTCGATCGGACGAGTAAGTCGGACAAACCAGCGGCCTTCGAGGGCAGCGTTGTCGAGGAGTCGATCAACGGCGTTCGCGTGAAGCCGGCAAACGGGACGGAGCGGACATTCGGCACCCTGGACCTGGTGGACATCGCCTACGCTCCGCCGCGCTCCCTGGAGTTGAAATTCCAGACGATCACCCTGGCCGAAGCCGCCGTCCGCACTGGGACCGCGGATCGCCCCCGCATGCAGCAACTACTGCGCGAATATCTTGCCATCGTCGAACCGCTGCGCGAGGCGCGAGCCGCGAGTTTGCGTCGCCACGTGGCCTACCGCATCGCTTGTTTGAAAGCGCAACTCGCCGAATCGGCCGACGAAATTCAGGAAGCCGTCCGCGACTTTTCCCGATTGCGGACAGAGCTTCTGGAAAGCTGGCAATTGATTCCCGCCGCCCGATGGCACGCCCAACTGCTGATCGACCTTGGCCGCACCGCCGAAGCCTTGGAAGTTCTCGATGCCGCCAGCCGAACCCCTCGTCTGAGCGTGGACATCAAGCGCGATTTGGGCCTGCACGTGATTGACCTGATGCTGCGTTGCGAGAAACACCGCGATGCCGAGGCCCGCATCGCCGATGAATTGGCCGAACTGCCCGCCGATCACCCTTCCGTCCCGCTGCTAAACCTTTACCGGATCGCCGCCGTTGGCTGGACCGCGTCGCTGGAGGAGACCGCGGCGAAGCTGAAACAGGCCGTCGACACCGCTGAAACGCCAGTGGTCAAGGCCGTCGGCTATAACCTTCTTGGGCATTTATTTTCGTCGAAAAAGCAATTCGAAGATGCGATGTGGTCGTACCTGTGGGTGGACGTCGTGTACTCGCAAGACCGGCGGGAGCACGTCAAGGCGCTGGAGCGGCTGGTGAACGTCTTCACGGAATTAAAAGACGAATCTCGGGCGGAGAAATATCGCGAAAAACTCCGCGCGGCTCGGCAATGACGGCCGGGCCGCGTTGCCGACTCGATCTCCAAGCGGTACAATTTCGAGGCGACCGGGGCGGTAGCTCAGTTGGGAGAGCGCTGCAATCGCACTGCAGAGGTCGAGGGTTCGACTCCCTTCCGCTCCAATTCGACGCTGTGCGACACGAACTCACGTCGACCACGATCCGGCACAACTTGGCCATCGGCCAAGGGTTGCGGTTCAAAAAACCTGAACTTGTCACGACTGGTTGTTTGCACGCTGCCAGACTTTTTGGCGTCCCTTGCGTCGGAATTTGCGTCACTGCCCCCCGCGCAGCACCCGCTTGGGAATATGCAATCGCTCTTGTCCGAGGCCCGGTCTGCGTCGGAACAAAATACGACGATCGGCCGCCCACCTTATCCGCCAACGCAGCAAGACCCTCACGGACGTGGAGACGCTCGATCATTTGCGGGTCGAGATGGTTCCCAGCCGCGGTGCCCACATCCGCCACATCCTCATGCGACACGTCATCGGGCATGAGAAACTCACGCTTCAAAAGATTGCCACCGAAGACGACGAGGGTGGACGCACCACCGTCGTCGCCACGATTGACTCACCCGATCGAAACGACCGGGCCATGGAGGATTTGGTTGCCCGAATCAGCATCGAGCCAGAGGTGAAACTCGTGAGTTGGCAGCGCTCGGCTGCCTGAGTTGACTTTGCTACCGCCCGCGTTGTCAACCCAGTCGCCCTTGTTCACTCGAAGGTACGAAAGTCCCGGCCTCGATCGCGGATCGCCGAATTCTCCAACACCACCTTCGTTCTCTCCCTAGGGTCAGCTGGCCAGTTGCTGGCGCGAAATCATGCATGGACGAAGATTTGACAAAACCACGATCAGAGACTTCGAAAAGCCGCGAGTACGTCCGATAACAAACCTGATACGGGAAAGTGCGGTCTTGTGGTTTGAGAAGGGGCAGCCATGCGGGATGCGAGAAATCAGGGGAGACGCATCATTCCCGTGGCCTGGGTGCTTATTTGGGCTGCCGGCTGCTCGTGGGACCGCCCGCTCCGAGCGCCCCTGCCGCCGGGTCGACAAAGTCCGCATGTCGCCCGACCGTGGCATCGTGGGCTGGCACGTCCGAGCCTGGGCCAAGGGGTCTTCCCCGCGCAGTCGATCGCCCAGAAGTCGGGCCTGGATCGTCGCTGACCCGGTTGGGGCACAGGGAAGCAGGGCTGGTGGATGGGGGGAGCGGCGGATCGGCCCTGCCGCGCGATTCGGCGCGGGATGGTGCACCGCCACGATCTTCGCCCACTTCCTCGTCGGGGATGACGCTGGATCAGATCATTAATACCACCCTGCTGGCCGACCCGAAGCTGCGGGCTGGTTTCGAGGCGATCAATCAGGCCCATGCCGAGGCGCTGCAAGCCTCGTTGCGTCCGAATCCGACGTTCGGCATCGCGCAGACGCTGTTGCCTTTGACGAGGCCGTTCACGGAGGATGCGCAAGGCGGGCCGCCGCAGTTGGATCTTGGGATCTCGTACCCGATCGACTGGTATGTTTTTGGCAAGCGAGCTGCGGCTATGCAAGCGGCCGCGCTTGGGGTGCGGGCCAGCGAGGCGGAATTCGCCGACCTGGTGCGTCTACGTGTTCTTGGTGCGGCGATCGCGTACTTCGACGTGCTCGAGGCACGATCGCTGGTCGATTTGGCGCGTCAAGACGTGGCGAATTTCCGGCAGGTAGAGGCCATCACCCAACGGGCGGTGGAGGGGGGCGGTCGGCCGCAGGTGGAGTTGGGCCGCATCCGTTTGGATCGTTTGACAGCCGAGCAAGGGCTTCGAGACGCGGAGAATGCTCTGGTGGCGGCGAAAGCCCGGCTTCGAGCCATCATGGGGCTGGCCGACCACGACCCCGATTTCGACGTTCAGGGTAATTTGGAGGAAATCGGCGTCGCCGACATCCTACCCTTGGAGGAGGCCTACGCCGTGGCGATCCGAAATCGTCCCGACATCGCCGCCCTGCATTGGCGTAGCCATCAGGGTCGGGCGGAGATGTGGCGCGAGCGGCGTCAAGCCTACCCGGAGATGGTGCCGCAGATCGGCTACACCCGCTAGTTTCAGCGGAAGGCGATCGGCTTCCCCGACGCGAGTTCTTGGGGCGTGGGCCTGGAGATGACTCTGCCCATTTCCGACCGCAACCAGGGCAACCGCGGTCGCGACGCCTCCGTTGCCGCCCAGCAAATGTGGGAACTTCAAGCTGGTTTGGTCGATCTCCGGGCCGAGGTCGTCGAAGCGGATCAGGAGTTGCGGACGGCGCTGGCCAATGCCCAAGCCGTTGCCGACGAACAACTCAGGCTGGCCGAAGACGTTCGCGATAGCTTGAGTCGAGCCTACGAAGCCGGGGGTCGGCCGCTCATCGACGTTCTCGACGCCCAACGGAATTTTCGGGAGACGTATCGCCTCTTCATTGAGAGTCGGGCCAATCTTGGACGGGCCGCCGCCAGGTACAATGCGGTTCTCGGCAAAAGGGTTGCTCCATGACGCACCATCCATCTCCTGCTGCCCCCGCTGCCTCGACCCAAATACTCCCCACACCGGTTCGCGGCTCGTCGTTGTGGGACCGTTGTTGGTCCGCCGGCCATTTCCTCGTGGCCCTGTCCAGCACGACAGGTTTCCTCGTCTACTTGTTGATGGATCCGTTTGCGTCGCCGATGCAACCGGTCGAGCGGGTCGCGCCACCGGAAGAAATCGTAACCATCCAGGGGCCGAGGTGAATTCATGTTCGGCCGGGCAGCCCCTTTGATGAAAAGATCGAAGTCGTGGCGGTTCGGCGGCAACGATTGACCGAACCGACCCTGAGCATCACCGGCCGCGTCGTCGCCAGCCTGCGCCCGGGGCCGAATCACGAGAACGATTATTGGCAGTTCGACTCGGCAGAGAACCTGACGGCTTTTTCGGATTGGGAGAAGGCCCAGGCCGACGTCCTTTTCCTCGAGACGCAGTTGGAACGAGTCAAGCAATTGGCCGCCGCTCGCACGGCCGCCCAGCAAGAGTTGGTCAAACGGCTGGAAAAACTCGTCGAGGCCGGCACCGACACGGTCAAAGACCTCAACGCCGAACGCGCGAACCTCATTCAAGCCGAGATCACCGGTCGGCAGGAGGTGCATCAAGCGGAGACGGCCTTGCGAATCGCCCGCCGAGAAATGGCCACCCAAGCGCGGAAACTACAGCAGGCCGGCTTGAGCATCGAACTGCTCCGCTCGGTGACATCGGAGGTGGACATTGTGATGGCCGATGTGCCCGAGGGGCGTTTGAGCCAAGTCCACATCGGTCAGGGATGCGTGGCTCGGTTTTTCGGCTTGCCAAAAGAGTCTTTTCCCGGGCGTGTGCAGAGCATCGCTCCCGTGCTGTCTCCGGAACGCCGCTCATTGCGTGTGCTTTTCACCATCGACGACCCTGATGACAAGCTGCGGCCGGGCATGTTTGCTGAGATCGGCCTGGGCACCGACCCCCGCGAGGCGATGCTGGTGCCCGCCGACGCGATCCTCCACGTGGGCCGCGCGGATTTCGTTCTCGTCCACGATGGCGAAAACACCTGGCGGGTAACCGAAGTCCAAGTCGGCGACCCCTACCGCAACGAAATCCAAATCCTCGACGGGCTTGAGATCGGCGATCGCATCATCGGCCGTGGCGCGATCCTCTTCAAGCCGCTCGTCATCCGAGCCTTGCAAACGACCGAGGATCGACGATGATTGCCGGGTTGATCGCGACGGCGCTTCGCCTCCGCTGGTTCGTGCTGGTCATTGTCGCGGTGATCGCTCTCGCCGGGGTCTACGCTTTCCAGCGGCAGCCGATCGATGCCTACCCCGACATCTCCGCCCAGATGGTGCAGGTGATCACGGTGTATCCGGGCCGCGCTCCCGAAGAGGTGGAGCGGCAAGTCACCATCCCGATCGAGATCGCCATGCGAACCGTGCCCAAGGTCGAGACGATCCGTTCTCGGACGATCTTCGGCCTGTCGGTGGTGCAGTTGATTTTCGAGGAGGGCACCGAGAGCTACTGGGCCAGGGCACGGGTGCAGGAAAACCTGGCGGCGGTCGAACTGCCCGAGGGCGCTGCCGCCGAGTTGGGACCGCTTGCCACGGCCTACGGCGAGGTCTACCGGTACGAATTGGCCTCCGACGGCACCCACAACCTGATGGAGTTGCGCGAACTCAATGATTGGGTCGTCATTCCCCGGTTGTTGCGGGTTCCGGGCGTGGCCGAGGTATCGAATTTCGGCGGCCTGGAAAAACAATTCGCCGTCACCTTCCGCCCCGCCGACCTCGACCGATTCGGCCTGACGTTGAAGGATGTCATCGAGGCCATCCAATCGAACAACGCCTCGGCCGGTGGCAGTGTCTTGCCCCGCGGCAGCATGTCGTTCGTCATCCGCGGCAGTGGGTCGATCCAGTCGTTGCGCGACATCGAGAACACTTACGTCAAGTCGGTCAGCGGGACCCCGATTTACCTCCGGGACATCGCCGCCGTCGATCTCGACCACCTTACCCCCTCGGGGATCTTCAGCAAGGATTTCCACGACGAGGGGGTCGAGGGGATTGTGCTGCTGCGCAAAGGGGAAAACCCATCCCGCGTCCTGGAGGGGGTGAACGCCGCCGTCGAGGAACTGAATTCCTCCATCCTTCTGCCCGGAGTCCGGGTTGCCCCGTTTTATGATCGGCAATACCTGGTCGATGCCACCTTGCACACGGTGTCGCACAGCGTTCTGTTGGGTATCACGCTAGTGGTCTTGGTGCTGCTGCTCTTCCTGGGCCGCCCGGCGATGGCAGCCTTGGTCGCGCTGACCATCCCCTTCTCGCTCCTGTTCGCCCTGATCCTGATGTTTGTGACCGACATCCCCATCGGGCTGCTGTCCGTCGGCGCGATTGACTTCGGCATCATCGTGGATGGGGCCGTCATCATGGCGGAGCACATCGCCCGTCGGTTAGGCGAGGCCCAACAGCGTGGCGACCATCGTCCCGTGCCCCGGTTCGTCTTGTCCGCTGCCCTCGAAATCGAGCGGCCGGTGTTTTTCTCCGTGTTGATCATCATGGTCGCCTACTTGCCCCTGTTGTCGCTGACGAGCATCGAGGGGCTGCTTTTCCGGCCGATGGCCCTCACCATGGTCTTCGCCCTGCTGGGGTCCCTGCTCTTTGCCCTCTTCGTCGTCCCGGTGCTGGCCAGCATCGTGTTTCGCCACGGCTACTCGGAGTGGGAAAATCCGCTCCTCGCCCTCGCTCGACCCCTGTACCGCCGGGTGTTGCAGGGGCTGCTCGCATGCCGCTGGCTGGTCCTGGCCGCGGTCATCTGCGCCGTGGCGGCGGTGGTCGTAAAGCTGATCCCCAGGCTCGGCATCGAATTCCTGCCTTACATGAACGAGGGCGTGATCTGGGTTCGCGCCAACTTCCCCGAAGGAACATCACTGCGGCAATCGAGCGCGTACGGTCGGCGAATTCGGGAGATCGTCCTCGAGTTTCCCGATGTCCGCTTTATCTCTGTGCAAGCTGGACGGAATGACTCCGGCACCGATCCGTCCCCCCCCCAGCCGACTGGAGATCATGATTGGCCCCCAGCCGCGGGAACAATGGACACAATTCCGCACCAAGCAGCAATTGGTGGCGGCCATCGGCCGACGCTTGCGCGATGAATTCCCCACCACCCGATTCAATTTCACCCAGCCGATCATCGACAGCGTGACCGAGGACACCAACGGCACATCCGCAAACCTGGCCATCGAGTTCTCCGGCAGCGAGTCCGAAACGCTGCTTGACCTGGCCCGCCGCACCGTCGATCTCATCCGTACCGTTCCCGGGGCGCAGGATGTCAACATCGAACAAGAAGGGCCGCAGCCACAGCTCATCATCACCCCGGATCGCCAGCTATGCGCTCGGCACAATGTCAAGATCGAGGATGTCACCGCCGTGATCAACGTCTCGCTGGGCGGCCAGTCGATCGGTTCGGTGTACGAAGGGGAGCGACGCTTCGACATCGCCGTCAAAGTCGATCGCGAGGTGATTAACTCTCCGCTGGCCGTGGGACGCCTGCCAGTCCAAAACATGGACGGTTCCCCGGTGCCATTAAGTCAAGTGGCCCGGATCGACCTGGTCGATGGCCAAACGATCATTGCCCGGGAGGGGAATCGCCGCCGCATCACTGTCCGATGTGACATTGTCGGCCGCGATCAAGGCGGCTTTGTCCGCGAGGCCCAGCAGCGCTTCGACGCAGTCATCCGTCCCGATTTGCCGCCCGGCTATCGTGTCGCCTGGTTGGGAATGTTCGAGAACTTGGATCGTGCCCGCCGGCACTTCTCGTTGCTGATCCCCATCCCCGCCGCCTTGATCCTGACGCTGCTAATGATCACCTTCCGTTCCTTCAAATCGGCCATCCTCGTCGTCGCCGGAATCCCCTTCGCCTGCATCGGCGCCCTGATCGCCCTGTACCTGCGCGACATGCATATCAATGTCTCCACCGGGGTGGGATTTTGCGCCTTGTTCGGTATTGCCATCATGGACGGCGTGCTAATGGTCCGCGGTATCAACGTCCTACGTGAGGCTGGGGAGGATTTGAAGCAAGCCATTCTCGACGGTGCCCAACAACGCTTGCGACCCATTTTGATGACGGCGATTGTCGCCATCTTCGGCCTTCTCCCGGCTTCGCTGGCCACCGGATTGGGTTCAGACGTCCAGCGGCCGCTCGCTACGGTCATTGTCTGGGGATTGTTCAGTGCGATGATATTGACCCTCTTTGTGTTGCCCGTCTTGTATTACCTTTACCCTCCAAACATTACCCCATCTGAAAATACGACGCTCATCGAAAATTAAAAAAAACTAACATCGACACCAAGGAGGCCAACGGAAGGTCATGTTAACATGAGGATCGGCACCTCGTCGCGTGGTTCCGAAACCGTTCCGAACACGGATGCGGCCCAACATCGACATTCATCAGGCGGAAAATTCATTCAACACAATCGCCGTCCTCTTCGCATGCCTGCTGCCGTCGAACTCGGAAAACGCAAACGCCGCGCGGTTGGGCAAACGCCGAGCGGTTGAGCAAACGCCGAGCGGTTGAGCAAACGCCGCGCGGCCCACTTCGGCTTATCTCGCGGCATTCATGTGCCGGTCCATTCGCACAGAAGATGTCGGCTTGAACATTGAGCACCCGCCAAGTGTGATCGAGAACGAGCCAACCTTATCGCGATTTGACTTTTGTCCACTGCATCCAAGACTGGTGATTGGAATTGGCTCCATGCCGGGACTGGAGCGGGTTCCACAAGACGATGGCCGAGACAGCCCCCGGCAATCGATCGAGGGTAATATGACCCTATTATGAAAAGGATGAAATGATGGAAATGATGGAAATGTTGGAAAAAGTGCAGGTATCCCTGAAAGGTGGGAAGAAGATGAACTTTCGGCGAGTCCAGCCGGGCGGCGAAGTATTTTGAATCTGATGTCATTCAAGGACATCAGCTTGGGATCGGTTTGAAGCGTTCGAAGTGAGGTGGTCCGTCGTTAATTAAGCTCGATGGCCTCTTCCCAGTGTTCGTAGAGTTGCTGTAATCGGGCTTTCGCATCTTCAAACAGCCGCATGGTTTCCTTGAGCTTGGCAGCGTCGCGGTACAACTCCGGCGAAGCCAAGGCAGCCTCAGCCTGTTGAATCTGTGCTTCGGTGGCGGCAATATCGGCTTCAAGCTCTTCCACCTTGCGGAAGGGGAAACGGCGTTTGGGCTTTTTCGGCTTGGCGGGCGGAGCGGGACGCGCGGCTTGGTTTTCTGGAGGTTTCGCTTTGATGTTGGTTTTGGCAGCGGCTTCGCGAGCGGCTCGAAGCAGTTCGTAGGTGTCGTAATTCCCGTGGACCACCTCCGCGCTGCCGTTCCCAATGACGATCAGCAGATCGACCACACGGTTGAGGAAGCTGTCTCTTATACACATCTGACGCTGCCG
>JAOAAM010000527.1 GCA_026418875.1 Gemmataceae bacterium
GGCGGGGTGGGTCGGTGCCCATGACCGTGACCGCGAGCCGAATCGACGACTTCGATGGACCGATCCACGTCCGCCTGGAGAACCTGCCGCCGGGATTCTCGGCACCGGCCACGTTCATCGAAGCAGGTCAACAATCCACCACCTTCGCCCTCTATGCCGAGGCGAACGCCCCAACACCTCCCGCGGACCACCCGCCGTTGAAGCTCGTGGCGACCGCCCGTATCCACGAACAAGACGTGGTTCGCGAGGCGACGGGCGACCGCCCCTCGGTCCAGGATCCGGGCGACCTGATCACCTCCACAGCGCAAAACGTGGTCACGATCCGACCAGGCCAGGAAACTCGTTTGCTGGTGCGTGTGGAGCGCAGGAATGGATTCACTGGCCGGGTGCCCTTGGACGTTCTCGGCCTGCCTCACGGGGTTCGGGTGTTGCACGTCGGACTGAATGGCATCCTCATCACCGAGCGGGACCAGGAGCGTGAGATTTTCCTCTACGCCGAGCCTTGGGTCCAACCGATGGAACATCCTTTCATCGTCCTGGCCCGTCGCGAGGGAAAGAACACCGAACACGGTGCTCCTTCCGTCTTGCTCAAGGTGGAGAAATAGCCCCAACTTGTACAGAGTTCGTCGACAGTTCAGAATTTCGCCAGCGGCCCTAGCGCCACCGTCATGAAATCGCGCAAAGGGTATCGTTCGAGAAGTTCTCGGATCGCCTTGGCATCGACCGAGTCAATGGCTGCGAGTTCGTCGTCCAAGGTGCGGTATTGGTTCAGGTAGATCCAGTCATCCCCGATACTGAGCATGCGGCGATGAGTCCTTTCGTGGCTGCGCACCTCGCGGGAGGCCAGGCGGGTTCGCGCGGTCCGCAATTCTTCATCGGTCACGCCATGTTCCTGCACCTGCCGCAATACCCGACGCACAATCTCCAGGTTCGAGGCGGTTTTCTCAGGGGAGCAGATAAACGAGACGAGATAGGCCCCTGCCCCCTCGGCATCGAGATAACTGAAGTCAGCGGATTCGACCAATCCCGGATCGACCAGTTCCCAATACAACCGGCTCCCGGTGTAATCGCCGATGATCGAATCCAGAACGGCGGCGGCAAAGCGGCAAGGCGAGTTGGCCGCTGGCCCGGGAGCCCACATCATCACGTACTCTTGGTTGAATCTCTCTCGTGAAATCAGTTCCAGACCAGCCCGGCACGGCGATTCGCTGAGTTGACGCGGCGGGACATGCAAGCCGTTCCAATCCCCGCAATGCCTCTCCGTCAACGCGACCAGTTCGTTCCAGTCGAAATTTCCTGCCACGGAGACGATGATGTTCGACGCCGCGTACCGACGACGGAAATAGTCCAGCATCTGTTCCCGAGTCAGGGCGTCGATGCTCTCCCGCGTCCCCAGGATGCTCCGGCCGAGGGGATGCTCTCCGAAGTATCGTCGGCGGGAGATGTCGTAAACGAGCCATTCGGGGCGGACCTCGTAGCGGGCAATTTCGTCCTTGATGACGTTCTTCTCCGTCAGGAAATCGTCCTCGCGAAGTGCCGGGCGAAGAATGTCCGCCAGGATGTCGAACACCTGCGGCAAATACTCTGGCAGTACGGAGGCGTGATAAACGGTCAGTTCTTCGCTGGTGAACGCGTTGTTGTCCGCCCCAATTCGGTCGAAGTCGCGATTCACTTGAATCGCGTCACGCCGTTCCGTGCCTTTGAACGCCATGTGCTCCAAGAAATGCGAAACGCCGGACTCGTTGTCGCGCTCATCCCGAGCACCGGTGCGAACAAAGAAACCCACTGCCACGCTCAAGGCTCCGGGGTTGGTCTCCCCCAACACTTGCAGGCCGTTAGGCAGCGTCAAATGATGGAACGGCATGTCGAACTCCGTCGCTTGTTTCC
This sequence comes from Gemmataceae bacterium, assembly GCA_026418875.1. Lineage (GTDB taxonomy): Bacteria > Planctomycetota > Planctomycetia > Gemmatales > Gemmataceae > CAKZUU01. Next base: position 1,888 of record JAOAAM010000527.1, read on the forward strand.
GCAGAAGACGTCCTCAGTCTTTGGCACCGAAGAAGTCGTCCTACATGTTTGGCACCGTACCGCTCGACCTCAATGCTTGGCACCCCCATGTATCCTGACATGGCTGGGTCAGTCGTTGCTCCACTTGAGCGGCTGCGGTCCCAACGTCACGATCGTAAAGTTCTTGGGCGGATAACGTCGCAGGTGCTCCACGATGGCCTGCGGTGTCAGCGAGTCGATCGCGGCTTGGATTTCGTTTAACGTTCGGACACGCCCGAGCAAGTACCAATCCGACGAATTGGCGGCGGCTCGCGCGGCGGTCGATTCCAACTTCATGATCAACGCCGACTTCAATCCCGCTTTGACACGATCCAACTCGTCCTCCTCCACCCCTTCAGGAAGCCGCCGGATCTCGTGCAGCGTTCGATCCAGGAGTTCCTGGGCGTTGTGCGGTTCGCCCGCGGTGTAACACACGACCGCCCCGCGATCTTTAAACAAGCCCAGGGTCGCGCGAATCGCATAGCACAATCCATAGGCCTCACGGACATTCGTGAACAACCGCGAACTCATACCATCAGAGAGGATGCCGACAGCGCCCCGGGCGGCGTAATACTCCGGGTGGTCCATCGTCACACTTGGGTAAGCGATCCCGATCTGCGTCTGATCCACCTCCTCCTGGATGTGACGACTACGAGGCGGTGTTTCCTCGATATTCAGCGGGGGAATGGATTCGGGCGGCCAATCGCCCAAAAGCTCCTCCACCTGATCCCGTAAATGAGGCCAATCAACATTCCCTGCAATGGACACGATGGCATCTCGCGGACGCAGGAACTGCTTCCAGTAGTTACGCACGTCGTCAATGGTGACAGAGCGAACGCCCTCGAAATCCCCCCGCGAGTCGCGGCTGATCGGCTCGGGGAAGTAACAGCGACGCAGTTCAACGAGCAGTCGCCCGGGCGGATCGTCGGCGAGGCTTTCCAGATCCTGCAACGCCTGGTTTCGCACGGGTTCCAGTTCTCGCTCGGAGAGGTGCGGCCGGCGAATGATGTCCGCGTAAAGCTCCAGCGCCTTGGGCAGGTCTCGCGCCAGCATCGAGGCTGAGAACTCCAGCCGCATGACCCCGACTGTTTCGCTCCGATCGACCCCGAGCGCATCCAACGCCTGGTTCAACTCTCGGTTGTCCCTAGGCCCTGCCCCGCGCGTCATCAAGTCCAACACGATGCCTGCTAACCCCCGGCGGTTCGCCGGCTCGTACGCACAGCCTGCCTGAAGCGAGATCGAAAAGGATGCCGACCGAACGTGGGGGATTTGCTCCACCAGCAGGGTCAATCCGTTCTCCAACTGATGGATATGAACGTCGACATTGGGCAGCACCACGGCTGTCCTCCGTAACGGAAAAGAATGACGAGGCGGTCCCGGTGGCAGTGGCCGACGCCGGCCGGCGGCCTGTCCTTCGCCACTTCCCGGACTAGATCACCAAAGCTTCGTCTTGAAGAATCTTATGAGTTGGCTTGTAAAGGATACGGGTGGCGCGGAAGCCCAAACGTTGATACAGCCGCACCGCCAGACCATTTTGACTCGTGACCTCGAGACTAGCTCGCTCGAACCCTCGACGCTGGAAGCCATGCAGCGCCTTGAGGACCAAAGCCGCTCCTAAACCCTTGCCCCTTTGTTCCGGCACCACACCGACATTCTGGATCGACCCGCAACTACCCTCGCGCAAGCCCTGGATCGTTGCGCAAGGGCCGTCCGGGCCGACGATCAGCCACGTCGCTTCCGGGACGAATTCGCACCGGGTCGCGATATTGTGCATCAACTCCCGGCAGCCCGCCAGGTAGCCGAGGCTCGGAAAAATCTCGACGTCCATTTCGTCGCGGAAACTGCGGTACTTCACCTCGGCGTGAACGTCGAGAAGCATGGGCGACCAGCTCTGCCAAGTGAAACCGGCGGGCAACTCCGGCATGGCAGGCAAAGCCTCCAGCATTCGTTCCATCCGATAACGCTTGAAATAAGCAGCAGGCAGCACGATGCGTTCACTCCCGGCGGGTCTGTATCCCATCGTACCGCATCGTCGGGGTGCTTGCCAATGGGCCAAGCCCCTGCGCTTCCTGCCACGATCACTGCATCGCCCGTCGCTTTTCCTCGATGAACTTGACGTGGTGCGGGATGTGTCGAACCGTCAACTCGAGGATCCGTTGCAGCGTGATCGGGCCACGTTCGGTGTGGATTCCCTGGCGTTGGAATGCCTCGCTGGGCAGCTGTTTCAAGATCCGAGCCATCTGCCGACGGGTCCACTCGATGACATTCAGTTCTTCCTCCAAATCCCGCTCGTGGTAGCACAGGCATTGAGCGAAGAGATTTTCGTCGGCCCCCTGCAACGTCGGCTGATCGTGGGAAATAATCCGTTTCATCCGATCGGCGAGGATCGGCTCGTAGTCCGCGATGTGGCACACAACCTCCAACGTGCTCCACTTCCCCGCGATGGGCCGCATCTTCAGTTGCTCCGGCGTCATGCCGGCGACCGCTTGCCGCAATTGCCCCGGGCCAGCGAGGTAATCGGTCAAGAGCTGCTCGATCATCGGAATGCCCCCATGCTGACGGAAACAACGGCTGAAACGGACGGCAAACATCGGCCGAAACGGACGCAAACATCGGCTGAACCGGACGGCAAATGCAAGCTCGAATCAGCCCACCGTCTGCCCGCCATCAGCTTGCCCGCAGCATCGCTATCCTATCCGATCAAGCTCGGCCGAACACGACAGGGACGAATAAAGGCGTTTGGATACCCCCGCTCGGGATGGCATGGCACCGGCATGAGACACTCGTGAAGCAACTAAGCGACATCGGCCAGCCGCTGCCGCAAGAGATTCAACCTAGCGCGAAGCGAAGCGATTTGTTCTTGCCGTAGTGCCAACGGAGCGTGCGGGTCGAAAACGGCTTGCCCACCGGTCAAACGCTGCAACACGGCGAAGGCCCGTCGACGCATTTCCATATCCCGCCGCTCCATGGCTTCGAGCAAAGCCGGGATGGCTCGCTCCCCCTCGTTCATGATCGCCCAATATGCGGCACGGAATTGCTCCTCGTCGCCCATCAACATTTCGACATGATGCCGGATCCGCTCCTGATGCAGCAGATCGTCGATCGACGTCGAGGGCGATGGCTCATCGACAAGATCGCGATGTTGGGGCGGGACGGTGTTGGGGTCATGACGCAGGTATCGATCTCCGAGGTAGGTGTCGATCGCCCGACGATCGCGGACAATCTCGGCCGGGGTCCCGTGGCAATGAACCCTTCCTTCGGCGATCAAATAAATCCGATCAGCCAATTCCAGCACGCGATCGACATCGTGATCGGTCACGAGGATGCCGATGCCCGATGCGGCAAGTCCCCGCACGATCTGTTGAATATCGGTCTTGGTCAACGGATCGACCGCGGCAAAAGGCTCGTCGAGCAGGATCATCAGGGGTTCACAGGCCAGGCATCGCGCGATCTCCAACCGGCGACGCTCACCGCCGGAGGCCCGGGCAGCAGGAGTTTTGCGAATCGCGGTCAGGCCGAATTGGGCCAACAACACATCCGTTCGGTGCTTCCGCTCCCGGCGGGTCAACGGACGACCCAGGGAACGCACGCGCGGCAACATTTCCAGCACTGCAAGGATGTTCTGCTCGACCGTCAGTCGACGAAAAATACTTGGTTCCTGCGACAAGTACCCCATTCCGAGCCGGGCACGCTGGTACATCGGCAGGTCCGTAACATCGGCCCCGGCGAAGAACACCCGCCCCTGGTCCGGGACGAGTTGGCCGGTGGCCATGCGGAAACTGGTCGTCTTCCCGGCTCCATTGGGACCGAGCAGGCCGACAATCTCCCCCGCGTGAATCTCGAAGGAGACACCCGCAACAACCTGTCGGCGGCCGAACGACTTGACGAGATTTTCCACCCGCAAAATGGCCGTCATTCGCGCTACTCCTTGGCGAGCGGGTTCACGATAGCGGTTGACCGGCACGGCGCGAAGGGCAACACAGCGATGCCGACTTTAGGTGTTCCGACACAACGACGAACCGCCAGGCATCTTTCAACAACCATCTCCCCCCGCTCTGTCAACTGGCCGCCAACAGGCAGGCTGATTCGGGCATGGTGGTCGGCAGACAAATCTCCGGCGAGGGCAACGGAAACGTCGCGTCCTCGGGGTGGAACAAGGCCTGGCCTTTCGCTGCCCGCTCCATCAGCACGCGGATCTTTTCCTCGCTGCCCGGCAGGGCATCCGTCGGTTCGTCAGGCAAAGGCGGCTGGCCGTAAAAGTTCCCCACGCCACGCCGGGCAAACTTGCTCGTGGATGGGAAAAGATCACGCAAGCCGGGTGTGTAGTAGCAAGTCCAACACAACCCCCGGGGCCGATTGGCCCGTTTTCGGCGACAGTAGCGACACAACATGATGCACCTCCCAAACTCTGCCCCCGGGTCGGAATGCCTTTCAGCATCGAGCTTTCGGCCCGACCCAGAACCCTCGTTCACGCAGCCTGAATGCGATCCTTCCTCGGCGACTGGACGGGAATTCGCTCGGACAGTGCCCGGCGAACCTCTTCCAGCAAGCACTTCCGCATCTCGTCTCGTGGCGTCTGGTCAAACCAGTTCAAGAAGTACCGACAAGCCGCTGGCTCACCGAGCCATTGGTCCACATCCCGGCAGACCTGGGCAAAAAACTGCTCCACCTCGCCGACGGTCTCCAGCTTCTCACCTTGCCAGCCGCAAAACCCGATGACGCAGGTTCCCTCGACCGGCCAATCCACGACGCTGGAGATCGGCGGCGGCGAGGTTGTCGCCCCCTGGATGATCCGAGGGTCATCCTTCGCCAACGCCTCCAACAGCGCGAGCAAGCCGGTGGTCGGAAGTTGCGGCACCAAACCCTCGCGCCAAACCTTTCGCCAACTCTCCACGGTGATGCCCTCCTCAGAACGCCAGTCGCACGGGTCGGCCTGACAAAAACCCCTCTGGCGACCGACACTCATATGATATACGCATGAACAC
>JAOAAM010000532.1 GCA_026418875.1 Gemmataceae bacterium
GCCCGTCCGCCACCGAGGGCCGGTTCGTCATCGCCTCGCGATATGATGGCAAGGATTGGGAAATCGTCGTCGAACCGGATGAACTCTCGCAACAACTGCTGGTCATCACGGCCTACGCCAAGGAGCAACCATGAGCCAACCGTATTTGGAAGTGACCTATCGCAAGGGCCGACCACTGGCGGCGTATCTGTATCTGCCGCGACAACCTGGTGACACGGTGGCTCACAGTGAGCCAATCGACGATGTGCTGGTGGTCGATCGTACTGCCGATGGCCGACCGATCGGCGTTGAGATTCTCGACCCCAAAGCCGTGACGGTGGAGCGGCTCAACGATTTGTTGCGCGGATTGCAACTCGCCGAGATCGAACGGGCGGAGTTGGCCCCGCTGCAAGTGGCGTGAGGAGGGGAGTCGTGCCGGTTGTCAATTGCTGGTTGCTGACATGGACAACCTATGGCATGTGGCTGCCGGGGGATGAACGCGGTTTCGTTGGATCTCTACGAGTGACGACGCCCCACGAGCCGACGACGCCCCACGAGCCGACGACGCCAGTCGTCGGGTCTTTGCTTCAAACACCCGTTGACTCGCGTCAACGGCTCGACGGCGATTCCCGAGCCGACGACGCCAGTCGTCGGGTGATTCACAACATCCCCGGCACGCCCTACGACCGCGACATCCCCGGCTTGCAACGCTACGCCCGGGAACAAATGAAGGGCGACCCGGTCTGGCTCACCCGCGATCAAGCCGAAACATTTCTAGCTGAAGTTCGTCGCACGGCCGAGTTCCGCCGATGGTCGCTGCTGGCCGCGGCGGTGATGGTTAACCATGTCCACCTGGTCGTCCGTGTGCCGGAGGATCTTCCTGGTGAACGATTGCTGCAGGAATTCAAAAGCTACGGCTCACGGGCACTGAATCAGCGGTTTGGGAAGCCGAAGTCTGGGACGTGGTGGACAAAGTCGGGATCGACACGATTGTTGCCGAGCGAACGAGCCGTGATGGCGGCGATTGAGTATGTGCGGAATCAGCAGCGGCCGTTGACGGTTTGGATTGCTGGAAAACAAAGCAAAAACCCATCGACTGGCGTCGATGGCTCGAAACAAACTGATGACGATCGTCGCGCCGATGACGCCGAACGAGCCGACGACGCTATTCGAGCCGACGACGCTATTCGAGCCGACGACGCTATTCGAGCCGACGACGCCAGTCGTCGGGTTCCAGCGCCCGGCCGCAAGACGAAAGGCGGTGGGGGATGAGCAACGAGCGTCCGAGCCGACGACGCCAGTCGTCGGGTCCCAACGCAAGGCAGGCCATGACCGATACGATTCTGGGCAAGTGGCGAAAGACCATGCTCGACCAACTTGGTCAAATCGTGACAGGGAAAACCCCACCTTCGAACTGCAAGCGCTGTTTTGGGGGTACTATTCCATTTGTAACGCCCACTGATTTTGACGGACGAAGGATCATTGATACGACTAGTCGCTATCTCTCTGAGTACGGTGCCAACGTAGTCGGATGCCTTATTCCAGCGGGATCTGTAATGGTTTCTTGCATTGGCTCTGATATGGGGAAAGCGGCTATCGCAGGACATGACTGCGTGACGAACCAACAGATCAACAGTATTATAGTCGCTGGGTCAGTTGACCCGGCGTTTGTCTATTACAATCTTAGCAATCGGAAGGCCGAGATTCGACATGCCGCGGGCGGTTCAGCTCAGCCAATTCTGAACAAGTCCGCATTTGGCAGACTTGAGATACACCTCCCTTCTCTGCCTGAACAGCAGGCCATCGCGTGCATTCTCGGGGCGCTCGACGACAAGATCGAGTTGAACCGGCGGCGCTGCAAAACGCTGGAGGCGATGGCGCGGGCGATCTTCCAGAGCTGGTTCGTCGATTTCGACCCGGTGCATGCGAACGCACGACGACGCGATATTACGAGCCGACGACGCGAGTCGTCGGGTGAAACCGAACAGAACCCGCGGACTGGCGTCCGCGGCTCGAAAGCGGATACTGACGATGTCAGCGCGTTTTGTCTCAAGCCCGAACTCGCCGCCCTCTTCCCCGACCGCTTCGAGGACCCCCCCCTCGGCCCCATCCCCGCCGGCTGGCGAGTGGGGACGCTGGCCGAAGTGGCCGACAACCCGCGTCGGGGCATCAACGCGGATGAGATCAAACTAGGGACGCCTTACATTGCCTTAGAGCACATGCCCCGGAAGAGTATCACCCTTGCCGATTGGTCAACAGCGGATGCCATCGAGAGCAACAAGTTCGAGTTCCGTAGAGGCGAGATTCTTTTCGGCAAGCTGCGGCCGTATTTCCACAAAGTCGGCGTGGCCCCTGTGGATGGCGTTTGCTCAACTGATATTCTCGTTATCGTGCCTAAACAGCCGGAATGGTTCGGCTTCTGCGTGGGGCACTTCTCAAGCGATGCCATCATTCAGCACGCCGACCGTGCCTCGACCGGAACCAAGATGCCCCGCACGAATTGGAATGACCTCGCCCGTTTTGAAGTCGTTATTCCACGGCGTGAAGTAGCTGAGTTGTTCTCCAAACAATTCAAGCCGATGATAGACCGGCTTCATCAGGGTATCCAAGAATCCCGCACCCTCGCCGCCCTCCGCGATGCGCTGTTACCGAAGCTGATCAGCGGGGAGTTGCGGGTGCCGGACGCCGAGCGGATCGTCGGGAGGGCGACGTAGGATGTTCCCGACCGTCTCCGTTGATCCGGCCAAGGCCGAATCGCCCGAGCAACTCGGTACCAAGCGGAAGTACTGGTTCACCGATGAGCAGAACCGCCGCGTCTTGTTCAAGGCCGAGCAACGCGGCACCGGCGAGGACTGGGCGGAGAAGCTGGCCTGCGAACTGGCTGGGTTGCTCGGTTTGCCGCACGTCCACTACGACCTGGCCGAGGAACAAGGCACCGGCACGCCGGGCGTGATCTGTGAAAGCTGCGTGCCATCGGGCTGGTCGCTGGTGATGGGGAACGAACTACTGCTGGGGCGTGACCCGGCGTACCCAGCGGATGATGGGCGGAAGTACAAGGTGCGAGAGCACACGGTCGAAGCGGTCGCGGAGGCGGTGGGCAAGCTCCAGCTGCCGCCGCAGCCGTGGCGGGCGGTGTTGCCGGCGGGCATCACGTCGGCGTTGGACGTGTTCTTGGGATACGTGCTGCTGGATGCGTGGGTGGCGAATCAGGATCGACACCACCAGAACTGGGCGGCCCTGTTCGACGGCTCGAACCGTTATCTGTGCCCGACGTTCGATCACGGGGCATCGCTGGCCCGGAACCTCAGCGACACCGAACGGCACGAGCGGCTGACCACGCGCGATGCGAACCGACAGATGGCGGCGTTTGTCCGCAAGGCATTGTCAGCGTTCTATGGCACGGCGACGGATACCAGGCCGCTGGGCACCTTCGAGGCGTGGCGAGCGTTCGCGGCCTTGTCGCGCTCGGCAGAAAAAACGTGGCTGGAACGGCTAGGGGCAATCAGCGAGGATGATGTAGCTCGACTGGTGGGTGAGGTGCCCGACAAGCGGATGTCGTCGGTGTGCCGAGAGTTCACGTCCAAGCTGCTACACGAGAACAAAAACCGGCTGTTAGCAGGAGAGGGAACATGAATCAAGCGGTCTATGTGGCGTGGCGTTCCGGTGGAGACAGCATCGGGAACTGGGGGCCGGTCGGCAAGCTGGAGCGCATCGACGCCGGCTACCGCTTTGTTTACACGCAAGGGGCCCGGAAGCTGGAAGGCTTTCAGCCGTTCCAAGGCATGGAGAATCTGGAAGCGGTCTACGAGTCGGCGGAACTGTTCCCGCTATTCGCCAACCGGCTATTGGCCCCATCGCGGCCGGAGTATCAATCATATCTGGAGTGGGGCGGTTTCAACCCGGACAACCCGCCCGACCCGATTGCCCTCTTGAGCATCACCGAAGGCCGCCGAACGACGGACTATATCGAGGTATTCCCGTGTCCGATCCCTGACAGTGAAGGTTGCTTTATTACAAAGTTTTTTCTTCATGGAATCCGTTGGATGGCACCCACGGCTTTGCAGCGTATCTCTCACCTCCAAAGGGGTGAGACACTTTCATTAATGCTCGACATCATGAATTCCTTCGATCGCCATGCGGTGGCTGTCAGGACATCAGAGATTCAAGGCCGTATTCTTCTCGGATACGTACCTCGCTATCTGGCATATGACATTTGCAAATTATGCGTGGAGTGTAATCCAGATTTTATTCAAGTCACCGTCGAGCGGGTCAACCAGAACGCCCCGCTACAGTTCCGGCTGCTGTGCCGATTGCGGGCGTGCTGGCCGGATCATTTCGTCCCCTGCACGAGCGAGTTGTACCAGCCCATTCCTGAAGCGGCGTTGTGCGAACTGGAGCGGCCATCATGACCGAATCCGTTGTCGAGCAAGCGGCCCTCGCCTGGCTGGAAGCCCTGGGATACGGCATCGCCCACGGGCCGGAGATCGCCGAGTCCGAACGCGGCGGGGACTACGGCCGGGTGGTGCTCGAAGGGCGGCTGCGCGAGGTCCTCGCTCGGCTCAACCCGAAGGTGCCGGCCAATGCCCTTGACGAAGCGTTCCGCAAGCTGACGCGGCCCGATTCGCCGTCGCTGGTCGCGGGCAACCACGCTATGCACCGGCTGCTCGTCGAGGGCGTGCCGGTCGAATATCAGCGCAGCGACAACTCGCTCGGCGGCGACATCGTCCGGGTGATCGACTTCAAGAACCCCGACAACAACGACTTCCTGGCTGTGAACCAGTTGACCGTCGTCGAGAACAAGCACGAACGCCGGCCCGACGTGGTGCTATACGTCAACGGCCTGCCGCTGGCGGTGATCGAACTGAAGAACGCGGCCGACGAGAATGCCACCATCTGGGGCGCGTTCAACCAGTTGCAGACGTACAAGCAGCAGATCCCCACGCTATTCACCTGGAACGCGGCATTAGTCATCTCCGACGGCGTGCAGGCACGCATTGGCACGCTGACGGCCGACCGCGAACGGTTCATGCCGTGGCGGACCATCGCCGGCGAGGACCTGGCCCCGGCGACTAGCCCCGAGTTGCAAGTGGTGCTGGAGGGGGCGTTCGAAAAGACCCGCTTCTTGCAACTGCTGCGGCACTTCATCGTCTTCGAGGATGAGGGGGGCGGCAAGCTCATCAAGAAGATGGCCGGGTACCACCAGTTCCACGCGGTGAACTTGGCCCTGGCGGCGACGCTCAAGGCGACCGGCGCGGGTGGTGACCGCCGGGTTGGCGTCGTCTGGCACACGCAAGGCTCGGGCAAAAGCCTGACGATGGCCTTCTACGCCGGGCGAGTCATTCTCGAACCGGCGATGAAGAACCCGACCGTCGTCGTCATCACCGACCGCAACGACCTCGACGACCAGTTGTTCGGCACCTTCGCCCGCTGCAAGGAACTGCTGCGTCAGGAGCCGGTGCAGGCCGAGAACCGCGAGCACCTCCGGGCGTTGCTGAAGACCGACTCCGGCGGCGTGATCTTCACGACGGTTCACAAGTTCTTCCCGACCGCCGACGAGGCGAAATTCCCGCTGCTGTCCGAGCGGCGGAACATCGTCGTGATGGCCGACGAAGCGCACCGCAGTCAGTACGACTTTGTGGACGGGTTCGCGGCCCACATGCGGAACGCGCTGCCGGGAGCATCATTCATCGGCTTCACCGGCACGCCGATCGAGAAGGCGGATGCCAACACGCGGGCCGTCTTCGGCGACTACGTCAGCATCTACGACATCGAACGGGCGGTGAAGGACGGCGCGACGGTGCCGATCTACTACGAAAGCCGATTGGCCAAGCTCAAACTCGACGAGGCCAAGAAGCCGAAGCTCGATGAGGAATTCGAGGAGGCAACCGAGGGGGAGGAGGAGGCGAGCAAACACAAGCTCAAGACCAAGTGGGCCGCGCTGGAGGCCCTGGTCGGGGCTCAGGAGCGGATCAAGCTGGTGGCAGCGGATCTCGTCGCCCACTGGGAGAAGCGGCTGGAAACGATGGACGGCAAGGCGATGATCGTCTGCATGAGCCGGCGGATCTGCGTGGACCTGTACAACGCCATCATCGCCCTGCGGCCGGACTGGCACCACCCCGACGACGACAAGGGCGTGCTCAAAATCATCATGACCGGCTCAGCGGCTGACCCGGCCGACTGGCAGCCGCACATCCGCTCGAAGTCGCGTCGCGAGGAACTGGCCAAGCGGTTCAAGGACCCGAAGGACCCGTTCAAGGTCGTGATCGTCCGCGACATGTGGTTGACGGGCTTCGACGCCCCGTGCCTGCACACCATGTACGCCGACAAGCCGATGCGTGGCCACGGGCTGATGCAGGCCATCGCGCGGGTGAACCGCGTGTTCAAGGACAAGCCCGGCGGGCTGATCGTCGATTACCTCGGTTTGGCCCACGAACTGAAGCAGGCC